>JAPLDO010000252.1 GCA_026391715.1 Bacteroidota bacterium | reverse complement strand
AAGGCGACTTGTTCAACGGTGGTCCCATTATTCGAGAATGTCCGCTGGATGGGGTTATCCGTTTGATTTGTAAGCACAGATGGCGTGATGTTCGCTCCGCCGGCGGCGCTCCACAGAAACGCCGGTGAAGAAACCTGCGACACAAGAGTGAAATTGGTTGTCGTCCCACTACAGATAGAGGCATGTGATGCAGGCATGATTGTCAGATCGGGAATGGGGTTGATTCGGGTATGGTAGGTGGCTGGAGTTCCGGCACAGGCGCCAATGGCAGGGGTAATCGTATAAGTTGCAGTTTGCTGGATAAAGGTTGATCCGTTCAAGCCGATGTTCGCCGACGGTAAACTAACGCCGGTTCCACCCGCCGGGCAGGTAACAATGCCGGGATCGCAGGCAACAGTCCAGGAATACCCCACCGTTGCGCCGGTAACACTGGTTGCCAGTGGCACAGCTTCAGTCGGCGTTCCGGAACATTTTATTTGTTCAGACGAAGCGATCACAACATTTGCCACGGGATTCACCGTGATTGTAATTGGCGATTGATTGCCCGCACAGGACTGAAGGGTTGGCGTAACTGTATAGTTTACAAAGCCAGGTTGAAAAGTTCCGGTATTGATATGTAATACCTCTGTACTAAGGTCGCCGCTGCCATTGGCTGTAAATCCATTTACCCTGCCATCGGGGTTTGTTGCAGTCCAGGAAAATGTTGCCCCGGTCGGTGTGGAAGTCAGGATTATAGTGGGCGATCCTCCGGAACAAATTGTTTGTGAATTCGTTGTAGTTGACAGGGTCGGAGAAACTCTGACTTCGGCAACAAAGGCTGTCCTCGTAGCGCTTGAACATCCAGCCGGACTGCCAATCTCAACCGCTTCGGCGTAATAGGTGGTATTTACTGAAATCACCGGCGTTGTGTATGAATTACCCGATATCAGTTTGTTTGGCGGCGTTGCATCATCATACCAATCAATACGAATACCGGGATTGGTATTAGTGGTAACCATCGTCACATTGCCAGGTCCGCAGGTGAAGAACGAACTACCAAAGGGAGCGGGGGGAGCAGGAATCTCAACAGCTTCTGCTACCACATCGAGGCGGTTGACGCTTGTGCAAGTAGAAGCGGGATTATAGGCTTCAGCCCAGAAGTGATAAACCCCGACTGTTGGCAGATTTACATTAAAAGGAGTACCCGTCCATAGCAGCGTACCACCAGTCTGCTGATCCCACCATCTTACATCTTCCTGGGCGAGAACGGTAGCCGACAGATGAACAATTCCCGGACCGCATCCCCATTGAGGGAGCGCAGTAGGAAGAGGAGGCGTCCCGGTATGATAAGTATCAATGTTGGCTGTGCTCGAACTTGCCGAATACCACCAGGTGTTGATCATTTTGTCGTGGCACTCGGTACTGCCGCCCCAAATATGACATCCGGTAGAAGTTGGAGAACAACCTGTCAGGTTCAGCGTTGTGGGGCAATATGCACCGCTTAGATTAGTATCATCCCAGTATGTTTTTGGATTGGACACCGAAGGATTTATAGGACGTTCAAGCGTGACAACATAACCCAACGGATTTTGTTCCTGATCCCAGATTGGAAGGTTTGTCAACCCATTTACATAAGTTACAGTGATTCCGAGATGCGTTCCATCTGGTACCGGCGTTCCATGTCCATCTTTACCATCCCATGGAATGTTGTTTATACCAGAGCCCACAATTGCAAAGAGCGACACATCGTAAGTGGCGTCGCCGAATGGAACATCAATCAAAATCTCTACATTTCCGCCTTTATTTACATTTACAACTATTACTTTTTCTCCGCTACAGGGAGGAAAAGCCGGGTCGGGGATAATGGTTGGAGTACCAATCATGGTTCCGTAAACGCCATCGGGATAAACGATAATATCGGGGTTATTGAGAAAAACCTTATACTGGGCAATGCCGGGAAAAGTCAATGAAGTGTTTGTCAGCCTCGATTTCCGATCATTTCCGAAATTTCCTGTATTTACGCAACCATAAGGGTTACAAAACATCGTGAACCTGCCAACATGAGCGCCGTTATATCGGCATGAAGTGACAATGCCATCATCAGAATAAACAAATAATTTTCCTGAAAATGGTTCGAAAGGATTCAGATTGGCATAAAACTGCCAGGCTCCCGACCAAACCCTGCCATTTATGGCGTCGCCGGGTAGCGCAGGAGAGTTGGCGCCTGTTACAACCTGAAAGTCAAATACCGGAAAATCAATTGACCCTGAAAAGTCAATAAAGTAATCGCCCAGCTCCAGTGGATTGGTAACCTGATAAGAGAGAGGCGTATAACCGCCTGACGTCGGAAAAGGACCAGCTACCGCGCCTGCCCAATCAGCAATATAACCTGTCTGTCCTACTGCGTTTGGACAATTAGCTGTTAAAACAACCGTGCCATCGGGTTTCCTCAGATAGTAGGTTCGATTGTTGGCGGTTCTACCCTGAAGTCCGAATAATATGGTTTCACCAACATTGCTGATGTGAATGTTTATCCGATATTTTTCGGTCGCGCCAATTGTTGCAAATGGCGTATAACCGCCATCAACCGAAAGTTGTCCGATATCTGTTGCAGTAGGTCTGATCTGCTTGGTTCCTTCTGCAAAAACAAATAAGTTATTGAAAAACAGGAAAGGCAAGATGATGATAAAACAGCGGGAAAGAATTTTCATTGACAATTAACAGTAATTAAGGATATATCTAACTTAAACGTAGTAAATTTTCGGCTGCAAAATTATTAAAAATAACGACACCCACCTCGTCCCTCGTCCCTCGTCCTTCGTCCCTCGTCCCTCGTCCCTCGTCCTTCGTCCCTCAGTCCTTCAGGCACCTCGCCGAGAACGCATTCCCCCGGCTTCCTGAATACTTTGAAGTTGATGGGTTGATTAAGTTTACTCCTCGCGCAATCGCCCGGTCGGCGCCGCTGAAGGTGGATGTCCAGTACATGGTTCCGGTAAGAATTCCACTGGTAAATGCCCAGCTATTGTTGATATAATATATTCCTTTGGTTAAGGCATAAAAACCTGGACTACGAATGGTATCCTTGACAAAACTACCGGCAATTCCGTCGGCGGGCGGGGTCATGCCGGTACTGATGGTATTGATCATCGTCTGCAATTCGCTTTCAGTCGGCACGTGCCATCCAGGGGGGCACAATCCCTGGTTTTGGGATGTTGCCCCATAAGCCAATAACTCATCCCATTGATAAAGACCGCCATAAGCCGTGCAGTTTGGGTCGGATGAAAGACAATATTTTTCATTCAGGCAATTGTCGGTCTGGGGTTTTGACTGTGGTTCAAGCGGCGTTCCATAGCGCAGGTTCTCCCGCATCCAGCATTGGGAACCTATAAGAACGGCATAGTATTTATTTCCATCGCGCGGATCGGTAAACTGACTGTTGCATGATAAGTTTGTAACAGGGAGAACTGTAATTTGTGTTGAATCGAAAGCGATGCACCCGTTATTATTGGTGTATCCATAAAAAATCTTGTGCAACCCCATTCCCACGGAGGCCTGATTGAACCACGTAACCGGGGTTCCCGTTTTTTGATCAATGTAAAAATGTCCTGTTGTCCCTAATGGAGTTCCTCCTTTGAGCAGGAAAGGTTTCGCATTGAGAGTGGTTATCTGGTCGAAACAGGTTAATAGTTGGGTTTTTGGTTTAGGATTTATGGTTACAGCAGCGGGGTTGGATGTGGATGTACACGCCGGATTTGTATTTGTTGTTGTTGCGCTGAGTTGGATAAGCGCTGTTTCCGGCGCATTGCCTGATAATTTCCATGTAATATACGCCGGATTTGACGATGGGTTGGCGATGTGTGCCAATGCAGCAGGAGTGACCTGCCACGAGTAACTTGCAGCAGCTCCTCCCGGATCGGCGGTATAGAGTGAAGGAGTTGGAAAATCCTGGCACACCGGTGAAGGCGTTGTGGTTGAAAAGGTTGTAACAGGCTGAGGCTGAATGCCCACAGATGTTATAGTGAATCCGGCGCACCCAAGGGAATTAGTGTAATTTACGGAGATGGATGATTGTCCGGGAATAATGCTGGAATTCCAGTTAACTGAAATTGAATTGACATTGAAAACCGGCGTTGTGATTATTCCTCCTGATGCGATCGCCCAGTTTCCCGTTTCATTAACCGGCAAATGGTATATAATGCCTGTCGATCCGGCACAAACGCTGGCAGAGCCGGTAATATTAAATACCGGAGATGGGTTTACAACAACTGCCTTCCGGTATGGAGCTGCCGCTGTGCAGCCATTGGCGTCAAAATAGTTCACTTCAATCCATTCATTGCCACTGATTATTTTCCAGGTAACAGTAGCAGTGTGATTGATGAATGTGATTGTATTCCCCGGAGAAATGTTCCAGTTGTAATTACTCTTGCCAGGCTGGGTTGCATAAGTATATGATCTACCATAACACACGTTGAAATTCCCGGTAGCGTCAATTGTTGGCGTGGGCAATGAGTTTACTAAAACCTGTTTGGTTCCCAGGAGCGTAAGGCAACCGTTTGGGTCGGAATAGGTGACAGTTACAGTTTGGTTGCCGGTAGTTGTTGCCCATGTAATATTTACCTCCCATGGATTAGCGCCAGTTTGAATGTTTCCATTCGGACTTATCCATTGGTAAGATGACAGAACCATTGCCGTATCAGTGCGGAATGTTTTCGCAACACCGAGGCATGCCGTTGTATCTCCGGTTATTATGGGTCTAATCAGCGATTGAACATTGATGGTTTCTTGGGCTGAATCGGTACACCCGTCGCCATCGGTATAGGTGTAGGTGATATTATGGATACCAACGCCGGCGGCAACAGGATCGAAAATGGTTATGGGATTGGGATTGCCGTCGAGGGTATAAACGCCAAGAGGATGAAAGCTCCCTCCTGCTATTGCAAACGGAGGCGTGTTTAAACAAACCGGAGAAAAAGGATCAAGCGTAACAGGAGGAAGCGGCAACACGTTAACGGCGTAAGGTTTTGGATCGCCCAGGCATCCGCCGATACCGGGGGTAATTGTGTAAACGACAGAGCCGGGAAGTAACGGATCCAGAAGATCAAGCTGGTTTGCAATCGGTCCTCCCGTTCCTGAGGTAGGACAGTTCAGAATATTTGCGCATCCGCCTGGCGCCACTTCCCAATTAATAATAGCGGTTGGAAATGCCAGCGATTGAAGGGAAATATCGGTAGTTCCTCCTGTACATAAATTTTCACTCGTGCCTGAAGGACTTGAAATATTGGGTTTTGCCGCCACCGTGACAACAATTGGTTTAGTTTCCCCGGTGCATGTACCAGCGGCTGGGGTGACATTATAGGTGACAGTTCCAGGGTATAAATCTGTAACCGATAAATTTCCATTTATTTGCGATCCGCTGAAAACGCCGACAGGACACGTCTGGATATTTGCGGTACAACCACCTGAAACAACGCTCCACGAATAGGTTGTTGATGGCGGTTGTGGATTGGACGTAAGGTTAATTGAAAAAGGATAGCCGGAACAGGTATTTTGAGCAAGCGGCGTTGAAAGTTCGGGAACGGGATTAACTGTGATTGCGATTGAAGTAGTCGGACCGACGATTGTGGCGCAATTAAAATTTGTTCCATAAACCTCAAGCGTACCGGAGACAGCGCCCGGTCCAAAAGCAAGCGTTACAAAATTATCGCCGGGATTCGTATGTGTGATGGTAACGCCTGCCGGCGGATTATAACTGAAATGATATTCTTCAGTGTTTGGCTCAATTGTTACTGACAAATAGTTTCCCGATGAGTTTCCGCAAAAACTAGGTGATTGTTGAACAAAGCTAAGGGCTTGCGGACTTCTCCATTCGGCAATATCCACAGGGGTTGTTGACGCTGAAACGTTGTACCACCATGTGTTAAGCGTTCGTAAATTTCCAAACCCACCGCCTGAGTTTGACCAGGTATGACATCCGGGAGGACTAAGGCAACCTGTGAGATTTGATCCTCCGCCTGAAATATTGGTATCGTCCCAGTAAACATTCGGCGTAGTTCCCGGAGGAGAAACAATACCGATTACAAACCCATTTGGATTTGCTTCGACATCGAAAAATGGAAGATTGGTAAGTCCGTTAATGTATTTTACGGTAAATGTGACAATAACATTGTTTGGCACGGCAACGCCGGTTGGTAAAGTTCCGTCAAGCCCGTCCCATATTATCTGATTTTCTCCAAGTACAACAGTCTGGTTTAGGATTCGGGTGATATAGAGTCCTCCAAAAGATAGTTCGATCTCTACATTACCAGGTTTATCCACGTTAACATGGAATACAATATTCCCTGAATTGCAATCCTGAATTCCATAAGGTTGCGGAGGAACTACCTGTCCAAGAGTAGTGGCTGCCGGAAAAAGAGTAACATCCGGCGGGTTTAAAAATATTTTAAATTGAGGAAGTAACGATTGGGTAGTCCTTGATTTTCTATCCACCTCAAAGTTACCGGTATTCTGGCATCCCCACTGGTTACAAAATTGCACCCAGATACCGCCTGTCATATTGTTAAAGGCACACGATGTAGTAATACTATCAACAGAATAGATATAAGTTGTTGATGAACAGTTGCCGCTTTCCTGGAACTGCCATGATTTTGAATAAAGCCTTCCAGGTTTTACCGAGGCGGCTACGGTATCATAAATGGTAATGTCGAATAGATTAAGAGCTATTCCTCCCAGGTTAACACTCCCGTTACTATTGAGTTTTCTGGTAAACTCAATATAAAAAGTACCGGTATAAGGTGGATGAAAATTAATAGCATTATACCCTCCTGTTGTATAAATCTGGTTTGGACCTCCCCTCGCTGCAGCGATATTTGCAATGAATCCTGTGCCGGTTGTTGGCATTGCCGTTTCCGGGTAAACAATATTTCCCGAAATATCTTTTATTCGAAATACTATATGTGCATTGGCATTAGGTTGAGTAGTGAGACTACCGTTAAAACCCATGTATATGGTTTCACTTGGGTTCACAGCCATAAAATACATTCTGTCGGCTTCCGGACCATCATAAGAAGCAAACCGGGTTCTTGGACCTCCGTTGTCGCACTTTAACACAGAATCATTACATGAAAACAGATAAGTATTATGAGTTGTGATATAAATTTCTTTTGATCCTTCTGCCCTTACTTTGAAGGAAAAAACAAGAATAACAAGAAAAGATAATGAGAAAATAAGTAGATTTAAGCTGCGTTTCATGTGTAATTTATTAACCTGATATCAAGCATTTAAAAACCGGTTAAAGATAAGCAATTTTTTGAGCCTGACGGTGTGGAAAAGTTTCTTACGACTTCTTCAAAAACTAATAACAGACGATGGTAATGTTTCAAAAGTTGCCTGAAAAATTTTACGGAATCGGGATATTTCTCAATTTCGGCGCTTTTGAACAAATTGAGAAAATTTAAGAACATGTTTACTTACCAACTTACTAACTTGCCAACTTACTAACTTACCAACTACTCTGTTACTTTTTCCTTCAAAGATTTAAACCCCTCCCCAAGCATTTCAGTCGCATCCGTAATTGTCATAAAAGCCTTCGGATCAATTTGGTGTATATACTCCTCCAGAATTGCAAGTTCACGTCGGCTTACAACTGTATGAATCATGCGACGTTCGGCATTGTTATACATCCCTTTACCGTCAATATAGGTTCCTCCGCGGTCGAGATTGTTGATGATTTTATCCCGGATATCTTCATATTTATCAGAAATGATGAAAACACTTTTGTCATAACTCACTCCTTCGAGTACAACATCAATCACTTTTCCCGTAACGAAAATCACGATCCAGGAATATAATGGGATTTTCCAGTCCTGGAAAACTACCAAGCCTATCAGCACAATCACCGAATCAACATAGATCATGAGTAACCCAAGTGGTAACCGTGTATATTTTGCGATGATCATAGCAATAATATCACTGCCACCGGAAGTTGCTTTCGATTTGAAAATCAATCCCAATCCCAAACCGGCAAGAACGCCGCCGAAAATAGAGGACAGTAAAGCGTCTCCTTCAACGAGCGGTTTAAATCCCCAGAAGTAAGTGAGCAGATCCGTAAACAGAGCTGTTAGTGAAAACCCAACAACCGTTTTAATTCCAAACCGGGGTCCCAGAAATTTTATGCCAATGATGGTCAATGGAATATCAAAACAAAGCGCTACCAGTCCAACCGGAGTATTAAACAGATAATGCAACACGATGGAAATTCCGTAAACGCCTCCGGGAATAATTTTATAAGGCGTGATAAATAAAACGAAACTTGTTGCAAGTATAAAAGCTCCTGAAACGATAAGACTGTAGGAAATAAACCATCTGCGGGTAAACGGTTTTTCTTTGAATAAAATGAATGCCATAAAGATAAGTATATGAATAAATTAATAAATAAACTTGAAATTCTAATCAGATTTTGGAATTTTAGCAAAGATATTTGATTGCCGGACAATGCCAGATAAAAAAGTGCGTTATTCAAGGAATCAATGCCAAAAATGGGGTTAAAATGACGGGTGTAAAAAAAAATACTGTACTTTTACCCCGATTTTCTTTTAAACCACTAAAACGTTTGTTTACACTTTTCTCTCGTAGTTATTTAAGCCGAATCGGCGCGAAGACCAGCCTGGTTGCCATTATTTTTATCTTTCTGATAGTCAAACAAACGCTGGCTCAGCAACCCTCGCTTATTACTCATTATATGTTTACCAACATGGCGCTGAATCCTGCTGTTGCAGGAACAGGCGGAGGTATATGTATTACAGGGTTGGCGCGTCAGCAACTAATGGGTTGGCAGGATCCTGATGGCACAAAATCGGGACCACAGACTTTTCTTCTGACTGTTGATTCACCAATAAAGTTTCTTCATGGAGGGCTTGGAGGTTCATTATCGCAGGATAAGATTGGTTTTCAGAAAAATATTACCGTTAAACTGGCTTATGCTTATCAAACCGAAATGGGCGCCGGCGATCTTTCATTTGGTTTGCAAGGAAATCTGTTCAATTTGAGTTTTGATGGGAAATTTACACCAATTGACGAGGGTGATCCGGTAGTCACCGCGCTTGACGGGAAACAAAGCAGTATGTCGCTCGATATTGGGCTCGGCGTTTTTTACCGGGTACCCGATAAGTATTATCTCGGTTTATCTGCTGATAATATTTTGCAGACCCAATCGAAAAAATTGGGTTACCAAACCCGTCGCTCCTATTTTCTTTCCGGAGGTTATGAATGGATTATTCCAAACCATCCTGCGTTTGAAATCCTCCCGTCGGCGTTGATAGTAAATATAACAATGGAGCTCTTGAGGTTCTTATTAACTATTGCTTCAAGATTGATTTTGATAAATATCGCAAAAGTTACAGAAACGCGCGTTTCTTATAAGAGAAATCGTGTAAATTTGCGCTTTTGTTTTAAAATGCTGAATAATATTATAATAATCCACAAATCGTTGCGTTTATTTTAACCAAATCTGCCAACAATGAAAAAACTGCTCATTTATTCCGCACTGCTCCTTTTCCTTGGAAGTTGTGGTAACTCTGGAAATGGTGAGCTTACGGGCGTTAAAAACCGGAAGCGATATTATTCCCCGGATCCGTTTGGTATGGTTTACGTTCCAATGGGTTCTTATACCATGGGCGTCAGCGATGAAGATATGCCGTATGCTCAGTTAAATAATGCGAAAACTGTTACAGTAGAGGCTTTCTACATGGATCAAACGGAGATAACTAACAATGAATACCGCCAGTTTGTTTATTGGGTCAGGGATTCTATTGCCCGTCGCCTTCTTGGTGAAACAAAACCAGAACTTTTCCTGGTTTCTGAAAATAAGAAAACAGGCGAAACATTTGATCCCCCTTACTTAAACTGGGAGAGTAAACTTGAATGGAATTCTGAGCAACAGGATGTCAGAGACGCATTGGCACAAATGTATCTTCCTGAAAATGAACGTTTTTTTCGCAGAAAAGAAATTGACACGCGTAAACTTTATTTTGAATACTATTTTGTTGATTTAAAAGAAGCGTCGCGTAAAGATTATAGCGTTCAGGCAGATCCAAAGGAGGCGAGTCTCGCAAATCGTCCAAAAGGTCTGAAAGATCGTTCGGTTTATGTGCGTAAA
>JAPLDO010000241.1 GCA_026391715.1 Bacteroidota bacterium | reverse complement strand
TGCGAAAATCAAAAATAATTCCTGTATCCTCGGTCAGAACTTCCCTGGCATGAGGAATGGGCGTGGAAATAATGGGGCAGGCACAACTCATGGCATACACAAAAGTACCGCTGACCGCCTGGTTCGGATCGTTGGTAGTAAACAGATATATGTCTGTAAGCTGCAAATATTCGAGCAGAACCGGTAAAGCCAGGTACGAATTGATAAAAATCACATGATTTTGAAGCCCGTACTTTTCAACTTTCTGTATAAGGCTTTCCCTGTACTTCTCTCCTTCCCGCTTGACTACTTCCGGATGTGTTTTGCCAATAATCAGGAAAACCACTTCAGGGCTTTCCTTAACAATGGCAGGCAACGCCTCGAGTGTGGTTTCGATGCTCTTCCCCGAACTCAGCAGTCCAAAGGTCGTTAACACCTTCCGCCCTGTGAGTCCATATTTCTGCTTTAAAAATTTCTCGCTTAAATGGGGTACCAGATGGGTTCCATGAGCGATTACTGAAATTTTTTCCGGTAAAACACCATACTCGGATGTTAGAATCCCGGAAGATGTGTGGGTCATTACGATAATTGATTCGCAAACTTCCGCTATTTTTCTGACATTTTCTTTTAATTCTTTGTCCGGATGCGGAAGAACTGTATGAAAAACAATGACAACAGGCTTTAACAGTCTGTTTAACAACTGAAGAAATGCCTTTTCCTGTTTATGGAAAAAGCCAAACTCATGCTGGAACAGTACAATTTTTATGTCGGCGTCCTGATTAATTTCAATTGCCAATTTTTCATATTCCCGTGCAATTGATGTTTTAAGAATATATTTTACCTCTTTGGGATAAGGGTAAGTATTGCCGTTTGATTCGAGGGCGCAAACCTTTATCGGCAGCGAACCGTTGAATTTATTGTTAAGCGCTTTTATCAAATCCTGCGAATAAGTTGCGATGCCGCATTCCCTGGGGGGATATGATGTAACAAACAAAATTTCAGTCAGGTTTTTGGAAATGGGTCTAGTTTTCATTTTTCGCAATATGGGTTAATAGTTCAGTTACAAGGTCGTTAAAATTCACTGATGCACAGGCAATCAAGGAGTCGGCGGCGCCGTAGTAAATAAACAGGGTGTTTCCAAACAGAGCTGTTCCCGTTGGAAAAACAACATTATTTACCTCGCCGATTAACTCCCAGTCATATTCAGGTGCAAAGAGAGGATAAGGCAGCCGGGCAATTTCGATGGAGGGATCATTCAAATTCAAAAGGGCAGCGCAAGCGGAATAAACCCGTCCGTGTTCAGTCTCTTCAACGCCATGATATATCAGAAGCCAGCCATGTTCCGTTTCAATCGGAGGGCAGCCTGCGCCAATGTAACTTGACTCATGCTGATAAACAGGATCCATTACGATATCTTCCTGCCAATTGAGAAAATACTTTCCCCAGAACTCCCTGGTGATTTCCTTTAAATTACCGACAGAGGCAATTTGAATTCCAGGCCGGATGCGATGAAGAAATACCAGCTTGTTGTCAATTTTTCGCGGAAAGAAAATTACGTTCTTATCCCACAACATCATTTTTTTCTCCGGATCCGACTCCTGGTAGTAAAATTTATGGTTGCGGTAATAATTTTCATTCACTTTACCGGTTGACTCGGCAAGAAACACGAACTCTGAATAAGTAATTGGAGGAACGATCACCCCATGTTTTTTAAAATGCTTCAGATCTTTTGATGTGGCAACCGCCCCTCGTGCGTTTGTTCCGTCATATCCGGTATAAGTCATATAATACAAATCATCAATCTTCACAATCCTGGCATCTTCAACTCCCTGTGATTCATATTCGAATTCCGGAACCATGAAAGGTTTTGTCCACCTTTCCGAAAGAGTTAACGGGCCATCAAGCCGGCAATAGCCTATTGTTGAAAAATTATCTTGCCTGACAGCCCGGTAGAAAATATGCACGCTATCGCCTTCACGAATAACAGCAGGATTCAAAACACCTTCATTTTCAAATTCAAAGCTGGTTGGCGCCAATAAAATTCCTTCTTTTCTCACCGTTATCATTTGGCTTTCTTTTTTATTATTGTTAAAATTGGTTTAATGTTTAAAATGGCAGGCATCGTATCGTCCAACAGGAAACCCCAGGGTTTTAAAGATTCAATGTGGTCGAAAATCAGTTTGATAATGGCAAGTATCGGTATGGAAAGAAACATGCCTGGTATTCCCCACAGTGCATTCCCTGCGAGTACTACAATAATGGAGAACAGCGCGTTGATTTTCACTTTTGAAGCCACTATTTTTGGCACGATGTAGTTGTTGTCTATCAATTGAATAATATAGTATGCAACCAGAACGTAAGCAGCATACCATGCCGTTGATTTGGTTGCCAGCGCCACCATCATGGGCAAGGCAACTGCTACAAGTCCGCCAATATATGGGATGAGATTGAGCAATCCTCCGATTATTCCAAGCAGGATGGCGTATTGGATGCCGAGTGCAAATAGAGCGGCAGAATCCATAGTGGCAACGATAATAAATTCAATAACAAGCCCGATAAGATAGCGCTGAATAACTGTTTTAGTCTGGGTTACAATCTCGGCTACCTGGCTTTGATGATTTTTGGCAAAAAGTTTTCTGATAAAATCAAGCAGGAGAGGTTGGTAAAACAGTATCATAAAGACATAAACCGGAACCAGCAACGTCACCACCACCCCACTGCCCACCGTAACAATTGTTTGTCCGATCACTGCACTGCTGTTGCTGATAAGTTCTGTTTTGGTTTTTAAAATCCATTCATCCAATTTTTTTGGATTTATGTCGAAATAGCTTGAAATCCAGACAACTACCTGATCAAGCATCAACGTGAATTTTTCAACCAGAAGCGGCCAGGATTCACTGAACCGGCTGGCCTGTGAAAATATAAGAACGCCAACCGATGCAATGATTATAATCGAAAGAAGTAATGTAATGATAATGGCAATAACGCGGTTAACGTGAAACCGTACAAAAAAATCAACCACCGGTTGCAACAGTATGGCAATAATGATCGCGAAAACAATTGGAATAATAATGCCCTGGGCGATGTATAAAATCGCCATCAGGGCAAATAAGCCGACAAGAAAAATGGTTGCCTTTGCATAAACAGGTAAGAATGGTTCTTTTTTTATCACGGCTTTGGATAATAAAAACTTTGATGGTTTATAAGATTCTTCTACCCTGAATAACCCTGATAATAACTGCAATTATTGCAATTATCAGAAGGATGTGTATGATCCCTCCGGCGCTATAGGCAAAAAAACCAACGGCCCAGCCTACGAGTAGAATTATGGCGATGAAATAAAGCAGATTTCCCATGATTTAAGATTTTTACATTTGTGAGTACTATTAACACTTCAACAAAGGTATTTTACATGATACCGCGAACCCTTACATAATTTGGAGAATATTTTACATCATTCACACATTTTCAACTGAGCTAATCTGCTGCTATGCTTCCTACAGTCAATTTCGCTATCAGCAAAATATCAAAACCTCGACAAGATTGAAAACCAATTGACAGAAGCCTTCCGGCATTTCATCCATTATATTACTCGATTCGAAGTTCCACTGGTATATGCCTATATTTCCGGATATGAAGGTGAAAGACGCCTGGAAAATCCCGAGTCAATCGGAGTACAAACCTGGTAATTAACACTATTATTCTCTTGTTTTACAACTACTTCTATATTTTGTTAATAACTTTTCACTTTTTTTGTATTACCTTTTGCCATATAAACCGATTAAGCAGATAAATTCTGCTTTATGCTTGTTAAAACTTATGGAAGCGCGGTTTTCGGAATCCGCGCCATTGCAGTAACCGTTGAGGTTTACATGGACCAGGGAATCCAGTTTTTCATGGTTGGTTTGCCCGACAGCGCAGTTAAGGAAAATCATCATCAATATGGCTCCGGCTGACATCAGAAAAGAAGGTTCATCGTATGACCTTACTATTGCAATGGGAATACTTGCAGCCAATGAGCAGATAGGCGCGGATAAGCTGGAACAATATATGATCATGGGCGAACTGTCGCTTGATGGCGGACTGCTTCCAATCAAGGGCGCATTATCCATTGCCATTGAAGCGAGAGAAAAAGGTTTCAAAGGTATTTTGTTACCGGTTCAGAATGCACAGGAGGCATCCATTGTGAATGGACTTGAGGTTTATGGAATATCGAAGATAAGCGAAGTGATTGATTTTTTTAACGGGCGCGCCGTTATTGCTCAAACACAAATGAAAGTAAATGACCTGTTCAATCAGCAGGTTAATAGATATGAATACGATTTTGCAGATGTCAGGGGGCAGGAAAACATCAAAAGAGCGTTGGAGATTGCAGCAGCGGGTGGGCATAACGTGATTTTGATTGGACCGCCGGGAGCAGGGAAGACGATGTTGGCAAAGAGGCTCCCGTCCATCCTGCCTCCCCTGAATCTGCAGGAGGCGCTTGAAACAACAAAGATTCATTCTGTTGCCGGGAAACTTGGCAGCCATCGGGCTTTGATTGCGGTTCGTCCGTTCAGGGCGCCTCATCATACTGTTTCAAATACAGCATTGGTAGGAGGCGGAAGTATCCCTCAGCCAGGCGAAATTTCAATGGCGCATAACGGCGTCTTATTTCTCGATGAGTTGCCCGAATTTAAACGAACGGTTCTTGAAGTTCTCCGGCAACCAATGGAGGATCGGGTTGTAACTATTTCGAGAGCGAAAATGTCTCTTGAGTTTCCTGCAAGTTTTATGCTGGTTGCCGCAATGAATCCATGCCCCTGCGGTTATTACAACCATCCTGTAACGGCTTGCCAATGCAAGGCGGGAGAAGTTCAGAAATACATCAACAGGATTTCCGGTCCCCTGTTCGACAGAATTGATATTCATGTGGAAGTGGTTCCGGTTGATTTCAGAAAACTGAGTGACTACCAGCAGGCAGAACACAGCGAGGCTATTCGGAACAGGGTAATCCAGGCAAGACTTATCCAGGAAAAACGGTATGAAGAGATTCAGGGTGTTCATTCAAATTCCCAGATTCCTTCAAGGCTGCTGCGAACCATCTGCCGTATTAATGAAACGGGTAACCTGTTGTTGAAAAACGCCATGGACAAACTGGGGCTGTCGGCAAGGGCTTACGATCGGATTCTTAAAGTGTCGCGAACCATTGCCGATCTTGATCAGTGCGACGACATCCGTGTTGAACATCTTGCGGAGGCGATTAATTATCGTTCACTCGACAGAGATAGCTGGGGAAAATAAAGAATTAAACACAAAGGCGAATAAGGATGCACAAAGGCGATCAATTATTGGGCGTTCGAAATTCTGACATACATGAAAATATCCGGATGTGAATTTCGCCTTTGTAGTTAAAAAAATATCCATGAGAAAACCCCTTCTGATTTATACTAAAAATCAGACCAAATTAGAAATCATTCCCCTTTCCCTTTTGCTTTTGAATTATTTCAAGTACAAATCCGCAATCACAAATCCGGCAAAAAGTACCGACGCCATGCCATTCATGGTAGCAAAGGCGAGATTGACGCGTGAAATATCTGTGGGCTTAACAAGGAAATGCTCATAAATCAGCAGGGTTGAGAAAATGGCGCTGCCAATCCAATAAAGGTATCCAAAATGCCCTGTAAATCCGGCGGCGATTACCAATGCTATCGCAAACAGATGCAACGCCGCAGATAAAATCAACGCATTTTGTTTGCCGAGCGCAACCGGCAGAGACCGGAGTTTCTGTGATTTATCAAATTCGATATCCTGGAGCGCATAAAGGATATCAAACCCTGAAACCCAGAAAATTACCACAAAGGAATAAATTAACGGGAGAAAATCGAACCGGGCGGTAACCGCCATATAAGCGCCGATTGGCGCAAGCGCTAATCCAAGTCCCAAAACAAGATGCGAAAGAGAGGTAAACCGCTTGGTTAAACTGTATCCCAAAACAACAATAAGAGCAACTGGCGAAAGGATAAAACACAGCTCATTCAGAAAATATGAGGTTGCGATGAACAGGATGGCATTAATAATCACAAAAACCAGAGCTGACGACGGTTTTATAACATTATTCGGAATTTCGCGCAAAGTTGTGCGTGGATTTATTTTATCAATATCCCTGTCAGCGTATCGGTTAAACCCCATGGCGGCATTGCGCGCAAAAAACACACAAAGCAAAATCAGCGCTAATGGTCTGAAAGAAAAAGGTTCACCGGTTTGCCGCAGAGCAAGGGAAAATCCAATCAGGGCAAACGGCAGACTAAATATTGTATGGGCAATCTTTACCAGAGAAAAAAAATCAGAGATTCTTTGAAAAACAGGTTTTGACATAAAGCAGTTTGGAGTGCAAAAGTAGTAAATTCCACTACTTGGTTTTTCCTTGCTGTAACTAACCGGTTATTAATGCGTCAAAGTTGTCGGTATGGGGATTTACGCTACCTTTGCAGCCTTATTTTTCGGAGCATGAACAGGCAGGTCGAAACTGCAATTGCCTTTCTGAGGCATGTAGTAAGGGCAAAATCGAAGTATCATATTCATTCCCCATTCGTTTATAGTTTTTATAATAATGTTCTTCAGAATGGGCATGTATATGCGCAGTACAGGGTTGTGAACAAACAAAGAAAAGAACTTGAAACAGTATCTCGTTTTATTAAACGAAAGGATCTTGGCGCCCATTGCAAAGACGCATTCCGCGATCAAAGGTTTGTCAGGGTAAGCGATATCGCGCGTCATTCTGCGGTAAGCCGGAAAAAAGGAGAATTATTTTTCCGGCTGGTTAAATGGCTAAACCCAACAACAATTCTGGAACTGGGAACATCGCTGGGGATCAGCGCCATGTATTTTTCGCTGGCGTCGCCTGATAGCATGGTTTTAACCATCGAGGGGTGTATTGATTCGGCAAATATTGCCCGTGAAAATTTTGAAAAGAGCGGACTGAAAAATATTCAGGTAATAACCGGGGAATTTGGGGAGAAATTATCGGTAGTCCTTAATCAAATTCCCTCGCCTGACATTGTTTTTTTTGATGGAAATCATCGCAAAGAGCCTACACTTGCCTATTTTGAACAATGTTTGCAACATATTAATCCGGGAACCGTTTTCATTTTCGATGACATTCACTGGTCAGCCGGAATGGTCGAAGCATGGAATGTTATCTGCCAGCATCACCAGGTAAAAGTAAGCATTGATTTATTTCACCTCGGTATTGTATTTTTTAAAGATGAATTAAGTAAAGAAGATTTCGTTATGCGTTTTTAAAATTTTATTTATGGAGAAAGAAGTTATCCGTCTCGATAAAATTGTCAAGACATATAAAATCGGGACTATCCTGGTTGAAGCGTTGCGGGAAGTATCGTTGGTTATCAATAAAAACGAATTTGTTGCGCTGATGGGTCCTTCCGGTTCGGGAAAATCAACCCTGATGAATATCCTTGGTTGCCTTGATACGCCAACCAGCGGAAGATATATGCTAAATAATGAGGATGTTAGTAAAATGGATGACAACGCCCTCGCTGAAATCCGTAACCGGCAGATTGGTTTTGTTTTTCAAACATTTAACCTTCTACCGCGTTCTACCGCCCTCGAAAACGTGATGTTGCCATTGATTTATGCCGGGATTGGAAAAGTAAAAAGAATGGAACAGGCTAAGCAAACTCTCGAAGAGGTTAAGCTGGGCGACCGGATGGAACACCGTCCAAACGAATTGTCGGGAGGGCAGCGGCAGCGCGTTGCTATTGCCCGCGCCCTCGTTAATCACCCATCAATTATCCTCGCTGATGAACCTACCGGAAACCTTGATTCCAAAACTTCTATTGAAATTCTTGGATTGCTTGAAGAGATTCATAAAATGGGAAATACTGTAATCATTGTCACCCACGAGGAAGATATCGCCCAACATGCCCACCGGATTATCAGGTTAATGGACGGTCGTATCAATATTGATGAAAAAAACAAACATATTAAGACCATTGCCGATTATCATCTTAATGAAGTCGCATCATTTTAATTTGAAACAATGCTTAGAGAAACAAATATTCGAAGACTTTTTGATGATTTCAACAACTTGAACATCATGGTAATAGGTGATGTTATGATTGATTCATATCTTTGGGGAAAGGTCGAAAGGATTTCACCTGAAGCTCCAATTCCAATTGTGGCATTACGAAAACGTGAAAACCGGATGGGCGGCGCCGCCAATGTTGCCATGAATGTTCGGGCGCTCGGCGCCAACCCTATACTTTGTTCGGTTATAGGCCAGGATGTAAAAGGCGATTTGTTTATTGAACTGCTTAAAAATGAGAATATCAGCGATACCGGTATTGTCAGGAGCGCTAAACGCTTAACCACAAGCAAATACAGAATCTTCGGCAATTCATGCCAGATGCTTCGTGTGGATGAGGAAATGGAAGATGAACTTGCCGAAACCGATCAGAAAGCGCTGCTTCATTCTATTGAAAAAATCATGTCGAAGGTGAAAGTTGATTGTATCATCTTCCAGGATTATGATAAAGGGGTAATAAACGCATGGCTGATCAATGAGGTGGTTAAACGCGCCAATGAGTTAAAAATTCCCGTTACCGTTGACCCAAAGAAAAAGAATTTCCTCGCATATCGAAATGTAACCTTGTTCAAACCAAATCTTAAAGAGTTAAAAGAAGGACTGAATCTCGATTCCGAATTATCAGATAATCAGTCTGTTATTGAAGGCGTTGAACTGTTGCGAAAAAAACTCAGTTGCAAGTATGTTCTCGCTACAATGTCTGAAAAGGGAGTCCTAATCAATTATAGGGAGCGCAAAGAGGATGTCACAAAATTTTTCCCTGCCCATCTCAGAAGCATTTCCGATGTTTCCGGCGCCGGCGATACAGTAATAACGGTAGCTTCCTTGTGTCTGACCCTGGAAAGGTCGCCTCATGAAATCGCCTACATTTCAAATCTTGCCGGAGGACTGGTTTGTGAGGAGGTTGGCGTGTCGCCGCTTAACAAAGAGAAACTGCTGATCGAAGCGCTTCAACTTCTTTAGTTTTCATTTCCCCGTTGTATTACCAATGACCAAAGATGCCGACGTTATAATTGCAGGCGCCGGCCCCGCCGGATCTATTGCCGCATACCAACTGGCAAAGGCTGGCGTCTCCGTTCAAATCCTCGAAAAATCGGAATTTCCAAGATACAAGGTTTGTGGAGCCGGACTAACCCATAAGATTTTATCCGAAATTCCTTTTGATATATCGCCGGTTATCGAAACCAAAATTCACACCTTCATTTTTTCATCTGGCTTTAATAAGGTATTTTCCCGCAACTCGGAATATCCATTGATTTATTGCACAATGCGTGATAAATTTGACGGCTATCTTCTTGAAAAAGCAGTTGCGGCAGGCGCCAGAGTGCAATTCGGAGAAAAGGTAACCGGTGTGGAATTGCACAACTCTTATGTCAATGTTTTTACCCGGAATCGAACTTTTACTTCATTTCTCGTTATTGGCGCCGAAGGAGCAACCGGAGCTGTTGCGCGTTCGGCGAACTTGTGGAAAGATATTATGCCCGGACTTGCATGGGAAGCAGAAATTCGGGTTGATGCACTCTCCCTGCAAAAGTATTCTGATACCGTATTTCTTGACTGGGGCGCTTTCCCCGGTGGATATGGCTGGGTGTTTCCAAAAGGCGATCATTTGTCATTGGGCGTGGGAGGTCCGGCTTCCCTTTCCAAATGGATGATGGATTATTACAAAAAGTTTCTCATTTATCTTGAAAACAGCGGTATCGCAGTTATTGAAACCACATCGTTGAAGTCCTGGCCCATACCGGTTCGGGTGAAGCGTGGCAACTTTCATAACGGACGGGCAATTGTGGCTGGCGATGCCGCCGGTCTCACCGATCCTTTAACCGGCGAAGGGATTTATTATGCAATCAGAAGCGGAAAACTTGCGGCTGAATCTTGTATCGGCTTTCTAAACTGTTCTGCCCCGTCGCTATTGTCATATTCAAAAGCTGTAAATCAGGATTTGATGACCGAGCTGCTTGAAGCTAACCGGATAAAATATCTGTTCAACACCTTTCCGCTGAGGATTCACCGGTTTGTGAACGACAGCGATCGCGCCTGGCGGGCATTCGGGAAAGTGTTGCGCGGCGAAAAGAATTACGCCGATGTACGCAACGGATTTGGCAAGTGGAAAACGCTATGGAATCTGGTATGTTGCATTGCGCAGGTTACTTCTTATTTTGCTGAAAAACGATTCAGAAAAACAGGGTTTCATTGAATCCGGAGTCGGCTAATGACAGGTGTGCATTCAATCTGGTCGCTGTGCCGGTTTACAGGAAAAGATTACTTTTGTAGTAAATTAATGTTCCGAAAAATGAAGTCCATCGTCAGATATTTAACCATGCTCCTTATCCTGACAGGTCAGGGAAATTTATCCGGGCAGTCGGTTTTCAGATCGCAGAAACAAGTGGTTAACACAGTGAAGATAACTGCCGGCAATGACCGGTCTGTAAAAAGCGTCGCTCCTTTGCTTCACTCTGTTTGGAAGCAGGGATGTTTTTATAATACCTCCTGTCCTACCGATACCGCCTCTCACTCAACCTGTTTGCATACGCCTGCCGGAGCCGGCGCAATCGCCATGGCGCAAATCATGAAATATTACTCATATCCCGCTCATGGAATTGGCGAGCATGGTTATCCACATCCGAAATATGGCGTTCAATATGCAAATTTCGGCGCCGCCAGTTATAACTGGACCGGAATGCCCGACAGCCTGACTTCCACTAACAACGACCTTGCAACGCTGATTTATCATTGCGGAGTGGCGCAAAACATGAACTATGGTTCTACGACTTCAACCTCCCTTGAAGCCGACCTTGACACAGCCCTTATCAAATATTTCGGTTACCCGAAAATAGCAGTCTGGAAAGAGCGGGCTTCCTTTACTGCAACCGAATGGCAGAACATGTTGAAAGCCGAACTTGACGCCGCTCATCCGGTATTGTATTCGGGCTTCAACTTTGATGGAACCCGGCAACACTTTTTCGTATGCGATGGTTACCAGGGCAACGATTCCTTTCACATCAACTGGGGTTTTGAAAGTAATCTGAACGGGTATTTTTCACTCGAAAACCTTACTCTCGACACAACAGATTTTTCATATTCACAACGCGCTGTTTTTAACCTTTCGCCCTCTCCACCTGCGCCGACAGGCTATAAGATGGATTTCGAAAATGTCAACGATTTTTCGCTTACATTTAATGACTGGACTGTTCAGGATGTTGATAAACACGACACATACAGCATTGATGGTTATAGTTTTCCACATCAGAACGAACCAATGGCGTTTCTCTGTTTTAATCCCGCTCAGGTAACTCCGTCAATGGCTTCCGATCTTGCCATACAACCCCACGGCGGACAGCGTTTCGGAGCTTGTTTCTCATCCAATCCCCCGGCAAACAACGACTGGTTCATCTCGCCGCAGGTGCAAATGGGAGTGAATGGGAGTTTCACCTTCTGGATTAAGTCATACAACGATACCTGGGGTCTTGACAGCTACAAAGTCGCAGTTTCATTAACAGACAATAATCCGGCAAGTTTTACAGTGATTTCAGGCGCCGACCCTTTGCAAACCACAACCAACTGGACAAGAATGGCGTTCAACCTCGCAGCCTACAACAATCAGAAAGTGTATGTTGCAATTCAATGTGTTTCCAGCGATCATTTTCTGATGATGATTGATGATCTCGAAATTAAGCCGGATGCTACTTCAATGCTGACAGCCGATTTTTCGGCGGATAAAACTACCGTCAGGGTTGGGGAACCCGTTAACTTTTCCGACCAGTCATTCGGATCGCCTGTTTCATGGATTTGGTCGTTCCCTGGAGGATCTCCCAATTCGGCTCTGATACAAAATCCCGGGAATATCAGATATGCTACTCCAGGCGTTTATAGCGTAAAATTAAAGGTGAGCAATAGTGTTTCAAGCGATTCGCTTACGAAAATATCTTTTATCACCGTTACCGGATTTCCCTCCTCAATGTCCCTTGATTTCGAATCCCTTGCCGATTTTACCATGACCTTCACTCCCTGGACATTGACTGACGCCGGAGGGGGCGATACTTATGGCATTCAGGGCGTCACATTCCCAAATAACTATTTGCCAATGGCATATATTTGTTTCAACCCGGCAACAACAAATCCGCCGCTGGTAAATATGACAGCTCATTCGGGACAGAAGCTGGGCTGTAGTTTTTCAACTACGCCGCCTTTGAACCCAAACAATAAATGGCTGATCTCTCCTAAAATGAGCCTCGGCGTTGATCCGCAGATTGAGTTTTGGACAAGAACCTACAACAACACCTGGGGCGATGAAAAGTACCGTGTTGCAGTTTCAAACACCAACATCAATCCTGCCAGTTTTATTCCTCTGATTGTTGAACCGGAAGTTGCGCCTTCAGTTTGGACCCGCAAAACTTACGACCTTACAAATTATACCAACCAGGATGTTTACATTGGAATCCAGTGCGTAACTGATAATGGGTTTATTTTTATGATTGACGATATTTCCATCACATCAACGGTTGGCGTCGCCACTCTGGAAAATAATTCCCGTTTCACGGTTTTTCCGAATCCCGCCTCAGATTTCATCCGGATCAAAAGTCAGGTAAATCTCCATTCAGATATAAAAGTTGAACTGATTAGTTTACCTGGAACGTTTTTAAAAACCTGGCAAATCTTTGCCGATCAGGAAATTCCTGCATTGGATGTCCGCGATATTCCGCAGGGTTTCTACGTATTGAAAATCAGCGGCGTTGGAACGACTTCAGAATATAAAATATCAGTAATCCATTAATCAGTAATAGGCTATGAATTTGAAAATCAGCGTTCCGGGATTCCTTTTTTTGCTCTTTATTTTTTATTTTACACCAGTTGCATCAGCGCAATTACAAACCGGAGGCGTGCCTCAAAGTTTTTCATTTGCGCTACCTCCGGAGGATGGAAACATTGTGACGATCAATGCGCCGGCGCTGGAATCCGTTCTTATTGAGGACCAATTGAACCCGGTTCCTTACCGGTTTGCGATTAACATGCCTGTTGATATAGGAGTTAGCTCTATCCAGCAGAGTCGCACGATTGAAAATGCGACCGAAATCTGGCGTCTCACTATAAATGCGCCGGGCGCTTTCGGGTTAACTTTATATTTTGATCGTTTTGAGATGCCTGCGGGGGCGAAGTTGTTTGTTTACAATCCCCAACGAACTCAGGCGCTTGGAGCGTTCACATCGTTGAATAACAATAAACATTCAACTTTTGCCACAGGATTGATCAACGGCGATAAACTTACGCTGGAATACAACGCCCCCGTGGGAGCTTCTTTGCCGCTGCTTCATATTTCGGAAATTGCCTGGGCATACCGCGGTTACGGGCAACCCGACGGCGTGAATACCGGATTTGGCTCTTCCGGCCCGTGTGAAGTTAATATTAACTGTAGTGAAGGTTCGGCATGGAAGCTACAAAAACGGAGTGTGACAAGAATCCAGGTAAAACGCGGCTTAGCGACTCTGTTTTGTACAGGTTCGGTTGTCAACAATACATTAAATGATGGAAAACCATATATCCTCACAGCGGATCATTGCGGAAAAAAGAGTTCGGAACTGGATATAAGCCAATGGATATTTTATTTTAATTATGAAGGACTCAATTGTCCGAATCCTGTTGCCGAACCATATTTGAGTTCTATGACCGGCGCAACCAAAATTGCAAATGGCGGCAATGAAGGCGCTGATGGGTCCGATTTCTTCCTTGTACTTCTCGAATCTGCAATTCCCGATTCATTTAATGTTTATTATAACGGATGGAGTCGCGAAACTTCGCCCAGTACATCCGGGGTTTCAATACATCATCCACAGGGGGATATAAAAAAAGTGTCAACCTATAAAACCCCGCTTCAACCGGCATATTGGTCGGGAGATAGTAAACTGGCGCATTGGCGGGTAGTATGGGCGGAAACTGCAAACGGGCATGGCACAACCGAACCGGGATCATCCGGCTCGCCTCTTTTTGATGCGCAGGGCAGGATAGTCGGGACACTTACCGGAGGCGATTCACAATGCGATTCATCCAAACTGGGTTTGCCCGATTACTATGGAATGTTTGCCTATCACTGGGATAAGAATGGCGCCGATTCGGTTGAACAGTTGAAGCCCTGGCTGGATCCTGTAAATGCAAACGTAATGTCGGTAAATGGATGGGCATTGTCGGTAAATAATCATGCAAAAGATACCAGGGTTGAAGTCTATCCGAATCCGGTAACTGATATACTTAACATCCGGACGCTTCCCGTTAGCGCCGGCGAAGTAAAAATCACTATTTCCGATCTGTTTGGAAATCTGATGAAGCAGGTTAATTTCAGGAATAATCCTCCAGATTTGGACTTTTCGATTGACATAAACAATCTTTCAGCGGGGCTCTATTTTGTTGTTATCAGGGATGGTGAAAAATCAATGGTTAGAAAATTTATAAAAAATTAAAATTGCTTTTTCCCAAAAACCAGCATGAATAACAAAAATGAAGACTTGAACCTGATGATGGATTCCCTTGACATTTCAAGCCCTTTGAAAGAGATTTCCGCCAAAGTCGCCAACGGAATCCGGCTAACCCCCGATGAAGGTATTTTCCTCTTCTCCCATGCCGAATTGGGGTTTCTCGGTTCGCTTGCAAATCAGGCGCGCATTCGCAAAAACGGCAATAACGCCTACTTTATCAGAAATTTTCATATCGAACCAACCAACATTTGTGTAAACCGATGCAGATTTTGTTCCTACTCACACCATTTCAGCCATACCCAATGGGAGTTGACTACGGAGGAAATTCTTGATAAGGTTAATCAACAGGATATTGCAGTCAGGGAACTGCATATCACCGGGGCAGTTCATCCCGATAGAGATATAAAATACTATGGCGATTTACTTAAACAGATTAAAGCGCTTCGACCCAATCTGCATCTGAAGGCTTATTCGGCGGTGGAGCTGGATTACATGTTCCGCAAATCGGATATTTCTGTTGACGATGGCATGGAGTTTCTGAAAGCATCCGGATTGGATTCAATTCCCGGCGGCGGAGCGGAAATTTTTGATGAAAGTATCAGAAATCAAATATGCGGGATGAAATCTAAAGGCAGCCGGTGGCTTGAAATTCATCAAGCCGCGCATCGTCATGGAATTCCTTCGAATGCTACAATGCTTTATGGACATATCGAAAACTATGCGCAGCGAATTGACCATCTCGAAAAACTGAGAAACCTTCAGGATATCACCGGAGGGTTCAACGCATTTATCCCGCTGAAGTTCAGGAATGCCAACAATGAAATGTCGGACATTGCGGAAGTGTCAGTGGTTGAGGATATGAAAATGTATGCAGTTGCGCGGATTTACCTTGATAATTTCCCTCACCTTAAAGCTTACTGGCCCGCAGTTGGACGGAAACTGGCGCAGGTTGCCCTGTCGTTTGGAGTGGACGATATGGATGGAACGATCAATGATTCCACAAGAATTTATTCCCTTGCCGGCGCCGAAGATCAGAATCCCCGCATGACCGTTTCGGAGATGAAGGAGCTGATTTCAGAGGTGAAGAGAGTTCCTGTTGAGCGGGATTCCTTCTATAATAGGATTTGAAATGACTTTTGAAGAGATAAAAACCATATTAAGCGGCAAAAGGGTTGGCATTGCCGGATGCGGCGGACTGGGATCGAACTGTGCGGTAGCGCTGGCAAGGATCGGCGTTGGCACGCTTGTAATAGCTGATTTCGACGAGATAAGCGAGAGCAATCTGAACCGGCAGCACTATTTTTATGATCAGATTGGTCAGAAAAAGGCTCCAGCGCTTAAAGCCAACATCGCAAGGATAAATCCGCTGATAAATGTAGTTGCTTCTGATGTGAAGATTACGAGAGAGAATTTCGCGGCGTTATTCGCCGGCTGTGATGTTGTAATTGAAGCATTTGATATGGCTGCTGAAAAAGAGATGCTGATTGAAACTATGCTTGACGAATTTCCTTCCATCCCGCTTGTGATTGGAATTGGAATGGCAGGGTGGGGAAAAAACGAGATCATTCACTATCGCCGGGTTGATAACATCCATATTTGCGGCGATGAAATTTCAGAAATAGGTTCTGATTTGCCTCCCCTGGCGCCAAGGGTGGGTATTGTTGCAAATATGCA
>JAPLDO010000102.1 GCA_026391715.1 Bacteroidota bacterium | reverse complement strand
GATGTGGCGCGCGTTTACTGGCAGGAACATAACCTTGATCGTATTGTTACCTATTGCCAAAAAGATGTTATCACAATTGTAAACCTTTTTTTGCGTTTTAAAGGGAAAGAGATGGTTACTGCTGAAATGGTTCAGGTTGTAACGTAATTTTTAGTTCACATTCCAGTTTACAGAATAATTTTACCTCCAAATAAATCTATGCAGACGAACCAGTTTAACATCCGGGTTTATGGTTTTTTAATTGATGATGGCAGAATTCTCATTACCGATGAATTCAGACTGGGCATATTTATGACAAAATTTCCTGGAGGCGGATTACAGTTCGGCGAGGGAACCGTTGATTGCCTGAAGCGGGAATTTATGGAGGAGTTAAATATACCAATATCTGTTTTATCACATTATTATACTACAGATTTTTTTCAACCTACCACGCTTTTGCCTTCCAACATGCAACTGGTGAATATATATTACCTCGTAAGCGCCATACAACCTTACTCATTTCCTGTTACCCAAACCAGTAATGACATTCCTGCGGTTGATGGCGCGCAAAGTTTCCGGTGGGTAAAAATCTCAGATCTCCACGAGGAAGAATTCACCTTTCCAATTGACCGGTTTATCGTTAAGAAACTAAAGACTGATTATGCTTAAACCAATTGTGTCAATAGTTCAACTGGTTTTCCTGATTCTGATGGCTGGTTTAACCTCATGCAATCACGCGCAGGATTCTAATGCCCGAATCGCCGGTATACTAACGAATGCACAGGAAATGCAATTGATTCTATTGGAAATGGACACCCGCTCAATCCTGCCGGTTGATTCGGCGATACTGGAAAACACTGGCGCTTTCGCTTTTAATCTAAAAATCAAAGAACCTGGTTTCTGGCTATTAAAAGCGCCTACCGGGAAAATTCTTGTTCTTATAATCCATCCTGGCGATCAATTGGAATTGTACGGAAGCGCTAATGAATTCCCTGATAATGTAAAAATAAAGGGGACAACAGAAGCCATGACCCTTCACGGATTTTATGCAGAAACTCGAAAAGAAGAACTCCTTGTCGACTCTTTCGAAAACGAACTTTCCTCGCATCAGGAGGATGCGGACTACTTTCAAATATCGCAGAAAATTGATACGGCGCTTCGTCAGATATGGGAACGTCAGCGAAACCGGGAAATTTGTTACATCAACAAATTCCCTGGTTCATTGTCTTCGCTGGTGGTTATCAATTACGCCTTTGGTATGAGTCCGGTTCTTAGTCCCGAAGATGATTTCGCCTACTATGCTAAACTTGATTCTGCATTGAACCTGAACTTTCCGGAAAATAAACATGTGAAATACCACCATCAGCGGGTTCTGGAACATCGTCGGAAGAAAAAAGAATGAAGAATCTTGAATTGCCACGACCTTAAGGTCGTGGCAATTGATAAACAGATAGTTACTGGACTTTAGCCCAAATTGTTTCTTTTTCGGAGTAGGCTCAACTTTGAACCTTATAACCGGCAAAAACCAACCTCTAATATTGTTACCTTTGGCGCATGACAGAAACAGCAGAATTACTTCCAACTGAGCGACAACTTTTATTCAGCCGATTCGCAGACAAGTTGGAGACTGCTTACAATCTTAACCGTAAGGTTGTTAGTTTTCAGGCGAATAAAGACGAGCCAATCTATCGTTGGTTCAAATATAAGGAGGGCTTTTCTTCGGCGCTTGTAAAGTACTTTCTGAAAGAATATGGAAACAAACCAGGCAAACTGTTAGACCCGTTTGCAGGAGCAGGGACTACCCTTTTTGCAGGACAGGAACTTGGTTGGGAATCTTATGGAGTAGAATTACTTCCTGTTGGTATTTTCGTAATGCAAACCAGGGAAGTTCTTAATGATCCTGATCTTGAAAAACTTCGTTCAGCAATAATAAAAATATCGGATGATCTTTCTAAAATTGAAAATTACAGTACTCATTTCAAACATATTGCAATCACAAAAGATGCTTTCGCGGACGATACAGAAATAATGATGAATAAATTTTTGAGCTACTGTTCAAAAATCAGGGATAAAAAAACACAAACTGTCTTACGGTTTGCTGCTTTTTCTGTTTTGGAAGAAATAAGCTATACTCGTAAGGACGGACAGTATTTACGCTGGGACTATCGTTCAAAACGAGATCTATCCGGAAAACCGTTTGATAAAGGCAAAATCCTGACTTTTGAAGAAGCGCTTAAAAGTAAACTCAATCAGATCATGGTTGATCTTTCTCCAGACCAATCATTAAATCTCTTTGAGGAGTATTCTTCAAACGGAAATGGGCATAAACAACTTCCGGTAAAAATTATTGCAGGGTCGTGTTTAGAAGAATTACCAAAACTTGAAGATAATTTCTTCGACTTTATTCTTACTTCGCCACCCTATTGTAACCGTTATGATTACACCCGGACTTATGCTTTAGAGTTAGTTTATCTGGGATATGACTCCGACCAGGTTCGTAGTCTGCGACAATCAATGCTCTCATGCACTGTAGAAAACAAAGAAAAAGTTGATTATTTAAAACAGTTTTATTCGTCCATCGGAAAACCAGAAGTTTTTGATGAGGTATTTGGGGTTTACAATAATTCTGGAGCTATGATGGAGGTAAATTCCATTCTTGACCAATTGAACAAATTGGAAAAATTAAACAACAACAATATTCCAAGAATGGTAAAGAACTACTTTCTGGAATTGTGTTTTGTTATTTATGAAATGGCAAGAATAACAAAAGCCGCCGGATATTCTGTAATGGTAAACGATAATGTTCGTTACGGCGGGGAAGAAATTCCGGTTGACCTAATTCTGTCCGGGTTTGCAGAAAACTTCGGATTTACCATCAAAAAAATATTTGTATTACCCAAAGGCAAAGGAAACAGCAGCCAGCAGATGGGTAACTATGGACGAACCGAAGTTCGCAAATGTGTTTACCTATGGCAAAAAAAATAAACGCACGATCCCTAATCAAATCAGCCGACGATTTAGTTACATCAAGAGATGAAACCAGGGCTGGTTTTATCGCAATGGCTTTAGAGAAAAATTACATTGCCTTGCCATACATTGAAGAGGCAAAAGCATTGAAGACGCTTGCTTCGCAGGTGAATAAACCTATTGAACTTTTACAAGTACAAGATTTGCGAGTAGGGTTATTAACTGCTTCTGGGCTGTCAGATAAAGCGCTAAACTACTTAAATGAAGAAGATAGAATTACCGCAATAAAAGTCCTGATAGAAAAATTTCTTGAACCTGCCGGCAAAAGTTTCATTGACGAATTAGTTTACCGCTACTTGCTAACCAAAGGTGATGCACTTGGTGGCAAAGCAAGAAATCTTGCAGGGACATTAGGCGAGAGAAAGTTTTTACGTTCATTGATTTCTGTGTTCAATCTTGCAGGAATAAAATATAAATGGAGAGACAGCGAAACGAATACCTGGTTAGATAAATCAGATGACGACACTGATATTGAGAAACGCATTAAAGCAATCTTTTGGAAAAAGAAAACCGACAGGTTACTAATTTTAAATATCAATGTTCCACAGGTAAATAAAAATGTTGATTTGTCAATTTTGCATGCAGTTCCGGAAGATTTAAAAACCGAAAGGCAATCTGTCATTTATCAACAGGACAAGTACATTGCTCTGGGAGAATTAAAAGGCGGTATTGACCCGGCAGGCGCTGATGAACATTGGAAAACTGCAAACTCTGCGTTAAACAGAATAAGAACCAGTTTTGAAAAATTGGAACTGAAACCACAAATCTTTTTTATTGGCGCTGCAATTGAAAATGCGATGGCAGTTGAAATATTCAGGCAATTACAAAACAGGACGATGGATAATGCCGCAAACCTGACTAATGACAAGCAACTAACAGCTATTTGCGATTGGATAATCAACATATAACAGGGAAGAAACCCAATACGACCAACACCAATTACTAAATTCCATCCATGCGCGCCAAAATATACTTTGCCAGCGATTTTCATCTTGGAATTCCCGACCACGACAGCAGTCTTATCAGGGAGAAAAAGCTGGTTGCATGGTTGGAGATGGCAAGGCAGGATGCCTCGGAAATTTTTCTGATGGGGGATTTATTCGATTTCTGGTTTGAATATCATACCGCCATTCCGCGAGGATATGCCAGATTGTTCGGAAAGCTGGCAGAAATAACCGATTCGGGTATTCCCGTTCATCTTTTTCGTGGAAATCACGACATGTGGGCATTCGATTATCTTTCGCAGGAGTTGAACATTCAACTACACCGTGATCCTGAGTTTAAAACTTTTAACGGGAAAAACTTTTATCTCGCGCATGGCGATGGTCTGGGTCCGGGAGATAATGGCTATAAATTCATTAAAAAAGTTTTTGCCAACCGTTTCAATCAATGGTTGTTCCGGTTATTTCATCCCGATTTTGGAATAAAGATGGCTTTGTTCTGGTCAAGGAAAAGCAGGTCGGTGGCAACCGTAAAAGAAAAGAAGGAGGAGGACTGCACACTCCGGCTTATCGAAGCGCGAATAACTGTTTATTCAAGGGAATTACTAAGCTCACATCCTGAACTGGATTATATGATCTATGGGCATTACCACCAACCATTTGAAATCAAGCTCAATGCAAAAACAACGCAGGTTGTGCTGGGCGACTGGCTAACCCATTTCACTTATGCTGTGTTTGATGGAGAAACGTTAATATTGAAAAAATTCGATTGATCCGGCGATAACATAAAACGCCAAAGGAGCAATCTGACAGATTGCCCCTTCGGCGTTTTGTAATAATTTGTCCCGATTACTCAGGATGTATTGCTTCAACCGGGCATACATCGGCGCAAGCGCCACAATCGGTGCATACTTCGGGATCAATTTTGTAGATGTCGCCTTCGGAAATAGCTTCAACAGGGCATTCATCAATACAAGTACCGCAAGCGGTGCAATCATCATTAATTATATAAGCCATGACGTATTGGGTTTGTGTCCCACGTTAGCAGGACGAGTTAGTAATTTTCATGGCAAAGGTAAATATTTTATTGAATACCGAAAAAATGATTTGTTTATACCGACTATGCTTCGGCTAAGAAATAGATTAGCAGTATTTTTCATTGCCAGAATATTTCAGGAAGTTTATCGCTTACGCCAGTGGGGGATTTAGTTTTGGCAATAAGGGCGACCGACCTGACGCAATACCGCAGAGTTCTCTTCTTTTTCCCACCGAAACTGATATTTGAATCAATTTCGACCTTTTTGAAACGGATCATTGTGTTCATAATCTATTTTATGGGTTAATCGGGTTTGGTATGAAAAGGTGAAGCCCAAAAGCAAAAAAAATTTCAACAAGGTCAGGTTAAATAGATACCTGAACAATGAAGAAACAAGGCTGAATAATTTCTAAGGTATTTTCTCATTCGTATGAAAATTTTGTAATTTGCATTCGCTTATACTAACATTATAGCCAATTAAAAATTCCTGTACTAACCCTTAAAAAAAGTTTATTATGAAAAAATTTACCTTTTTTACTGCTTTGCTTCTGCTTTCTATCAGGGCAATGTTTGCTCAGGTAGGAATCAATGCCGACAACAGCGCGCCAAATTCATCGGCAATGCTCGATGTTAAATCTACAACCAGAGGATTGCTTCCTCCGCGGATGACTCACACACAGCTTAATGCCATCCCCAATCCCTCCGATGGACTTATTGTATTTTGTACCGATTGCGGAACAACAGGAACAGGCGCTTTCTTTGGATATTTCGGCGGCGCCTGGAATTCGTTGTTGACATGCATACCGCCTTCCGCTTCGGTAGCAGGAATTCACACGCCATCTTCAACGTGGATCGTCTGGAACTGGCATCCGGTTGCCGCAGCAGATGGATATAAATGGAATACATCAAATAATTTTTCTACCGCGATTGATATGATTGGCGATACTTCCAAGATT
>JAPLDO010000004.1 GCA_026391715.1 Bacteroidota bacterium | reverse complement strand
AAATCATACCCAACGGTTCTAATCGGAACCCAATGCTGGATGTCATCAAATCTGGATTTTGGATTTCCTATATCAGATTCAACTCCCCAAACCGACAATTGCACACCGGAAAAGTACCTTCGTCCTTCGTCCCTCGTCCTTCGTCCCTCGTCCTTCGTCCCTCGTCCTTCGTTCTACCAGTGGGACGAACTCATGCGCTACCAAACCGCCGAAGGATCGCAAGGACTTTGCCCTCCCGGCTGGCATGTGCCAACGGAATCCGAATGGTCAACATTGTTTGATTATTACCAGGGCGCTTCAAAAGCCGGAAGTCCATTGCAGGATTCAATCATCAATGGATTCAAGGCTTTGCGTAGCGGCATCTTCTATCTGAACTCAAGCTGGAGTTTTCCGGATTTCGCAACGATCTTCTGGTCTTCGACATCATCGGGACAAACAAAGGCAATATCGCATGGGATGAATTTGCATAACTTTTCGGTATCGTTGTATCCGGCAAGCAGGGGGAATGCGTTTGCGGCGAGGTGTTTGCGGGATTGAGGACGAGCTTCAGGCAATTTCATATTCAAAATTCATCGGTTGAGGAATTTTTTTTGAAACATTCATTAGTAAAAAATAAGAATTATCCCATTTTGAGTTTCCTTTAAAAATATGTTTATCTTTGTTTTCACCTTATGTATAAAACTATTCAACGGGATAACCGGTAAACAGATTATTATTTTAAAACCCAATCTAAAACCATTAAACATGAAAAAGTATCTATTATCTTTTGGAAGCAATCGTTGTGTAAGTATTCTGATTTCCGTTTTTCTCATTTTTTTTCTGGGATCAGCAGGACTCCGGGCTCAGGTTAACTTCACCCAAACCACTGACGCCGACTTTCTCAAGGGAGTTCTGAACAACGCCGTTATAGCAAGTAACAATGTTTACTTACAGTCGGCGGCAAGCGATGTAGGCTCCTGGCTCACAACAACTGTAATTCCTCAAACCCTTACCGGTCACAAAACCGTTTCATGGAATGACAAATATGCCTACATGGTGGGTGGATTCAATAACGTGAACTATGTGAATAATGTTTATGTCGCAACCATCCAGGCGGGCGGCGTACCGAGCTGGACGGCGCTCAACCCCTTGCCCGTTGCCTTGCGCGATCCTGCGGTAGTAATTGGCTCCAATACTATCTATGTCATGGGCGGTCGCAACGGATCACAGGTTTTCAATACCATTTATTATGCCGCGCTCAATGCGGATGGCTCTATCGGCGCATGGCAAACTTCTGCCGTTACGCTTCCGGTAAATCTCTGGGGACATACTGCAACCTACACAATGGGTTACATCTATGTTATCGGAGGTTCAAGTTCAACAACTGAGAACACGGCTCTGAATACGGTTTATTACGCTAAAGTAAATGCCTTGAATACACTTTCGGCATTTTCTACCGGAACTGCGCTTTCGGCAGCCCGTAACCGGCATAGCGCTGTTACCTACAACAACAAACTTTATGTACTCGGCGGGTATGACAATTCCGGAACCAAAGCAGCCACAGTTTATATTGCCACGCCCGGATTAGACGGATCAACCGGAGCATGGACATCGGGAACAGCTTTGCCGGTGGCAGTGAGCAACCATGCATCGGTTGTAACAAACGGCATAATTTCGGTAATAGCGGGAGCTGTAGGCATAACGCTTAGCAATACAGTTTATTATGCCAATGCCGACGCCGGGTCGTTAACCTGGATTACTTCAGCAAATGCTATGTACGACAATATAAAAGACGGCTCCGCTTTCCAGGGAAATGGTAATATCTTTTTCACAGGAGGAACAAACCTCTCAGGTTCTCCTGTATATAACTGCCGTTACGCGCCAATGACTCTGAGCGCCAACTATGTAAACCATGGTGTTTTTGTTTCAAATCCTTTTTATGAACTTGGCGCTGAAAGAATAATCAGCTCAATTAGTTTCATTAAAACATTCACCTCCCCTGCAAACATTCAGGTGACATACCGGACTGCCGGAAGCGACGGGATATGGAGCTCCTGGGCAGCGCTCGCTACTGCGTCGCCGATAGCTATTGGACTTACCAAACAGTACCTTCAATATGCCATAATTCTTACGGGATCAACTACATTCAATGCAACTTTGAATGAAATGACACTTACAACGCCTGGTACACAGTTGAACGGCGACCTGAACTCAATACTGACTTTTACAAAAGCGGCAAGTCCTTACTGGGCAACATCGAATATTTCATTTACAGCCGGAACTCACACCTTCGAGGCTGGAGCTACTGTTCTTTTCCTGCCTGAAACCGGACTAACCGTTGGCGCGGCGCATGTTGAATGTGTCGGAAATGCCGTTGACTCGGTAAAATTCCTATACTTTACCAGCGAAACAGGGAAATGGAATGGAATCTATTTCAATGAAAACAGCGATGCAGGCGTAACTTCAAATTTCAGCTACACCGTTATTGCCAATGCCGGTTTCGGCGCTCAGAATGCCAATTTATCCTGCTATGCCACCAGCGAACCAACTCTTTCACGTTGCAGCGTCAGATATGCAGATGGCAATGGAATAAGTGTGAACTCGGCACAAATAATAATCCAGAATTCTGTTGTCAAAGGAAATACCGAAAATGGTATTTATATCAATAATTCAAATCCGGTGATGAATAACACTTTTTTCAGTTACAATGGTATCTCCGGAGTTCTGATCACATCGGATGGCTCAATTCCGAATTATACAAACACCACAATTAACAACAACCTGTATGCTATTTATTATCCATCGGTTAACGTTACAATTTTAAATCCTCTCGGAACTCTGACCTTGACAAATAATACCTATAACGGAATATGTTTGCCAGGAGGTAATGTGACTGATAACAATCGCTGGAATTCGCTTTCTCCGGCGTTTCCTATTTTGATTCTTGATGATCTTTATATCGGAAAATACAATAGCGTTTGCCGGCTAACAATTGAACCGGGGAATACCATAAAAATGGCGCCCGGTAAAAAGATTCAGGTTGGATATTTTTTATCCTGGCATTGTGCCGGAGAGATATATGCTGTTGGCGCGGCAGATAGCGTAATTACTTTTACGCCTATCAATGGCGCAGCAGGCGGATGGGAAGGTATTTATTTTGAAGACAGAAGCGATTTATCCGGAGCTGCATCAGTAATGTATTATTGTGTGGTGGAAAAAGGAAATGCCTATAATATATATTCTGAAAATACTACTCAACCCAGTATGGACCACTGCACAATCAGAAATGCCGTTCTGGATGGAATTAAATTTTATGGAGCATACAATACGGTTGCGAATTCAACAATTACTGCAAACGGCAGGTATCCTGTCTTTTTTTCCGAGCCTCTCACTTTTCCAATCCTCAACGGAAATACTTATACCGGTAACACCATTAGCATGATCGGTTATTGTGGCGGTTATATCACCGAAAACCGCACCTTCCAGAATGACGGGGTACCATACCATGTAATGGATAGCATACTTGTTGGAAAATATAATAGCTTGAGTACGCTTACAATTGAACCGGGTGTAACATTGAATTTTGCATCAGGTAAAAATATTCAGATCGGATATTTTTTAAATTGGCATTGTGGAGGCGGGTTAAATGCGGTGGGTAAATCTGATAGCATCATCGTCTTTAAACCATATAGCGGCATTACAGGAGATTGGAAGGGTATTTATTTTGAAGACCGGAGTGACTTTGGCGGCGCAGTGAGCGAAATGAAATATTGTAACGTCCAAAAAGCAAATGCTTACAATGTCCTTTGTGAAAATACCGCCAGCGTTACAATTGACCATTGCACAATCGCTAACGCCGTTACCGATGGACTTAGAATAAATGCAGGTTATGGCTCATTTACTTATAATACCTTTTCTAATAACGGCAGATACCCGGCTTATCTCATGGACTGGACATCAGCCCCCGTTCATAAAAACAATACTTTTACTGCTAACGGTGTTAATATGATTGCTTTGTCGGGCGGAACATATACCGAAAACAGAACCATCACTAAAGATAATGCAGACTATCTCATATTGGACAATATATTTGTTGGCAAATATAATAGCGCCAGCAGACTTACTATTAATCCCGGAGTGAACCTGAATTTTGCATCAGGTAAAAATATTCAGATCGGATATTTTTTAAATTGGCATTGTGGAGGCGAGTTATTTGCAGTTGGCAAAGCAGATAGTATTATTAACTTTAAACCGGCCAGTGGCATTACCGGCGATTGGAATGGTATTTATTTCGAAGACCGCAGTGATTTTAGCGGCTCAGTTAGCTCACTCGTATATTGTAACATAAAAAAGGGAAATACTTACAATGTACTCGCCGAGAATACCACGCAACCAGTAATTAATCACTGCACCTTTACTTTGTCAGCAGGCAACGGGTTAGCGATCTCCAGTTCTGACCTTACTATCAAAAACTCAAATTTCTTTTACAACGCCGCCAATGGAATTTACCTTGACGGAACAGGAACTGCCTCCCTTGGCAACGCCGATTCGTTAACCTGTAACATATATTACAACGGAGGATATGATTTATATAATAACTCAACCGCCGATGTGAATGCGAGATATAGCTACTGGGCAACCGGCGATTCAACGATGACCTCGCTAAGGATTTTCGATAAATCTGACAATTCCGCCAAAGGGAGGGTCTATTTCGGTCCGTTTGCGCAGGTTCCCTCACTGATGACTGCCAATACAGTGATGACCGGAACCATTAAATATGTAAACACCGCCGCCAGCCCGATCAAAAATGCCGCAATGGCGATCAAAACTTTCAGCGCCGCTTCAATTGCAACTACCACTTCAAATGCGTCAGGCGTGTATGCCTTCCCGTCATTCGCTTCCGGGAATTATAAGATGACTATTGTTCCTGCGGCTCCGTGGGGCGGGGTTAATTCAACCGATGCGCTCGCTATCCTTAACCATTTTGCCATGATCACTCCTCTTACCGGCATGAAACTCGCCGCCGCCGACGTTAACTACAGCCACTCCGTTAACGGCACCGACGCGCTTTTCGTAATGAAACGTTACTCAGGTCTGATTACCTCGTTCCCGGTGGGCGATTATCTGTATAACACCGAT
>JAPLDO010000224.1 GCA_026391715.1 Bacteroidota bacterium | reverse complement strand
CAAGCCATACAAAATTCGTAAAATTACTTACGCTATTCCCGATTCCCAGATTGCATTATTTGTTTATAAAGACACTGCAAGATCACTTATAAAGGTTGGAAATAATTATGATTCCTACATTTTTAATGATGAACGAACCCGGATCACAAACAATCTGTTAAATTTTGGTTTCTTTCGCTTTTCAAGTAACTATATCAAATATACAATTGATACCAATCTGAGGGATCATCAATTAGATATGACTCTTGAAATCATAAATGAAGTTTTGCCCTCAATGGAAAATTTTTCAACATGGCGATTGATTCCTCATAAACGTTATTTTATCAATAAAATATATATCTATCCGGAGTTCGATCACGTAATTTCATATACCGGCAGTTATGATACAATTGTAAAAAGTTACCAGAGCCCAGTGAAGGGGCAACCGCAAAACACCTACTATTTCCTTAATAAATCTGATTTTGCTGTTAAGCCCCGCACCATTACGCAGTCGGTTTTTATTGCCCCTCTTTCGCCATATAATCTGGATGACGTAAATCAAACTTACTCACAACTTGCAGGATTACAGGTTTTTAAATATATTAATCTTCAATTCAGGGATGTCCCGGAAAATGAAAAAAAACCGGATCAAGGCAAAGACGTGATAGATTGCCATATTGAATTATCCCGAAAACCGGTACAATCATTTTCGATCACAACGGATGGCACCAATTCAAGCGGGGCATTCGGCGTGCAAGCTAATCTCGGTTATCAGAATTATAATATATTCAAAGGGGCGCAACTCCTAAGGTTGAATCTCAGCGGTTCAATGCAGATGCAGGCATCCGACGGTTTTGAGGGAAATGCATTTTTTAACACTTTTGAACTGGGAGCTAATGCAGGCCTGACTTTTCCCCAATTTTTACTTCCCATCAAACCCGAAAAACTTAATAAAACCTTCAAGCCAAAAACCAATATCAACCTTGGGTATAATTACCAGTTGCAGCAACATTACAACCGACATATTTCTAATGTTACTTTTGGTTATTCATGGCGGCAGAAAGATCAGATACAGCACATGTTTAATCCTATTGAAGTTTCGCTTGTGAAGATATTTAAAGATGATTATTTCGATTCGGTAATTTTAGTTCAGCAGGACAACAGATTAATAAATCAATATACCGATCACCTTGTTGCTGGATTAAAATACACTTTTACCTTTAACAATCAACAAATCAATAAAGTAACTGATCATATTTACATCCGTTCCAATTTCGAGACCGGAGGAAATCTTTTATATCTCGCAAACGAACTCCTCTATGGTTCCTCTGCCAGTCAGCTTCCATTTAAACTGTTTGGACTGCCTTTTGCCCAATTTATAAGGCCCGATGTTGACTTCCGCTATTATAATGTCCTCGGCAATAATTTTTCTATGGTTTACAGATTCTATGGAGGAATCGGTATTCCTTATGGTAATAGCAGCCTGCTACCTTTTGAAAAAGCTTTTTTTGCAGGAGGCGCCAATGGGATGCGCGGATGGCGTATGTATTCACTTGGTCCGGGAAGTTATAACAATAGCGAAGGAAGCTCAACCTTCAATCAGATTGGCGATATTCAACTTGAGGCTAATATAGAATGGAGATTCCCGTTATATGCCTGGATCAGAGGCGCTTTTTTCGTGGATGCCGGCAATATCTGGCTTCTGAAAGAATCTGCCGACCTTCCTGACGGACAATTTATTTTCTCTGAATTCGTCAGCCAGATCGCAATGGATTTTGGCGTAGGATTAAGATTTGACTTTGACTTTTTTATTTTCCGGTTTGATCCCGCTATTCCTTTTCGAGCTCCTACATATCCCAAAAGTGATCGCTGGACTTTTGATAAAATGCAGTTGAAGGATATCGTTTGGAATTTTGGAATTGGATACCCTTTTTAAGGACGAGGGACGAGGGACGAGGGACGAAAGACGAGGGCATTTGAATTTTGAATTTTCTTCGCGCATTCTCCGCGTTTCTGCGGTTAATTTTTTAAGGCGATGTGAACGGACAAATTCCAAATTCCAGAGGTTTACCGGTTGATTGAATTTAGAAAATTTACCGAAATTAGCCGGTCGTATTGGACTCCTGTTTCATGGAAATAGATAAAAATCGAATAATCATTCTCAGTTTCCCAGTGACTGCCTTCGATGAATGATTCGTCGGCAACCTGTTTCAAGGGTTCCCTCAAAACATATAAATAGTTATAATAGCCCTGCTTGAGCAATAATTTCAATTCATACCCCCTTCTTTCATAATTGAAAACCATTTTACTGGCATCGTTCAGTTGCCACATTGTCAATTCACCAAGAACATGAAAACTTCCGGTGGTGAGGACAGCAGGAAAAGGCAGGAAGAAATGAACCCATGCATAATCTGCTTCTGTGTTGCTGTTCTCAGCATGTTCATCATTTTTTATGAAATACTCTCCGTTAATATCCTTTTCAGTTACATACTCTTTATAGGTGCGTGGAGAATCGGGCAGCAAAAAAACCTGATTCGTAGTATCATATAAAATCCTGGCAATCCTTTCTGTTTGATAAATCAAACTTTTGATATCAAAATTACGGTACTGATTTCCACCCATGAAAGAGATATTTTCATCAAAGCGGTAATCGAGTTCATCGCCCCTCGTAAACCGTGGTTTGGTAACAGTTAACAGATTATCCCAGCGGCCGTTTTGCCTGATGATTACTTTGATTTCCCTGCCAACATCATAAACTTTGAATCCGTTTAAATTTACGGTGAAATCAATTTGCTGATGCGTAATTTTCTCATCAATACGCGACGCCTGCTCAACCCTGCCAACAGTTGACACTGATGTTTGTTCAACAACCATGAAACGGAATGTAAAAACAACTTTTGATGGATCTTCATCATAAACTATCAACAAATAATTACCGGAGATTTTTGGTCGCATGTTTTCAGATGGGAAAAATGCCTCGTAATGAATGTACCGGATAGTGGTGTTATAGGAATATGTATATTGGTCAATATTTCCTTCACTGAAGCCATCAATGTATTCGAATGCCGAAATTTCTGAAGATGTTTTCCATTCAGCGGTACAGTGAACAATAGTAAATTTGAACCTTCGCAAATCCTCGCTCAGATCGTCAAATGAAATTATCAGTCGCTCGGCGGAGTTAAGAAAGTATATCGGCGGCGACATCTCAGAACCCTCCTGGAATACCCGGATTGTTTTGATCATCGGATCGTAACAGGCAGTCTCATTTGGCGAAGCTCCATAAAGATTCAGGAAAGCTGAAAAGGAGAGAACAAGGATAACAGGAAAAACGCTCAACATTTTCCATCCTTTTTGCATAGCGCCATTTTTATTTTTCTCAACCATGTTTTAGATCATTTTTCTACGGAATTCAGCGCAAATAATGGCTGTGGCAACAGATGCGTTTAATGACTCGGCTTTACCGCCTTTTGCATCGCCATAAGATGGGATAAAAATTTTCCTGGTGACTAATTGTTCGAGGTCAGCGGAAATCCCTCGCGATTCATTACCGATCAGCACAATGCCGGGTTTTATCAAATCGTCGTTGTAAATTGAATTGCCCTCAAGAAAGGCTCCATAAATCTGTCCGTCACCCGATTTAACATACCCCTCCAATGCATTTCTTAAATTGCAATATATCACCTTTACCCTTGCGATTGAGCCCATTGTTGCCTGAACTACCTTGGGGTTATAAAGCTCCACGCAATTTTCGGAACACAACACAACTTCGACGCCAAACCAGTCGGCAATGCGGATGATTGTTCCCATGTTGCCGGGATCGCTGATATCGTCCAGGGCAAGCGTCCACTTCAAATTCCTTACTTCCTGGTCAGGAGACGGCGTAGTGATTTCAAAAACGGCAAGTACAGGGCTGGGCGTTGAAAGCTGCGAAATGCGATTCATTTCAGCGGAATTGATTTCAAATACCGGGGCATTTTTCCGGTTAATGGCGTAGCTATTGGCGTCAATCCATTCACGCAAAGCATAAATCCCGGAAATACGAAAGCGGCTTTCCAGCAAATCCATAACAAGTTTATTACCTTCGGCGGTAAACCTGCCCGATTCCTCCCGGAACTTGCGCAAACGAAGTGAATGAATCTGTTTAATCTGGTTTTTTGAAAGCATAAAAAATCCCGGAATCGTCAGGATTCCGGGATAAAATTACAAATTTTCAGTAGAGCGCTATTCAGCGAAAACTTCGAGAGTAATCTCAACCTGAACATCTTTATGGAGATGAATTCTGGCTTTGAAAGTTCCAAGTTCCTTTATATGTTCATGGTCAACATGAATCTTTTTACGGTCAATGTCAATATCGAATTGCTCCTTGAGCGCCTGAGCCACCTGAATGGCATTCACCGATCCATAGATTTTTCCGCTTTCGCCTGCCTTTGCGCCAATTTTCACAATCAGGTTTTTCAGACTATCAGAAATCCCTTCAGCCGATTTTTTAATCTTGGCTTCCTTGTGCGCTTTCTGTTTTAAGGTTTCAGCCAGAATCTTCTTGTTCGATTCAGTTGCCGGAATTGCGATCCCCTGAGGCATCAGATAGTTTCTTGCATAACCGGGTTTCACATTTACCTTCTCATTTGCGTAACCCAGGTTGAGCACATCCTGTTTCAAAATTATTTCCATGGTTCCTCCTCCTTATTTTAATAAATCTCCAACATAAGGCATCAAAGCAATATGCCGAGCCCGTTTAACTGCCTGCGCTACTTTCCGTTGGTACTTCGTAGAAGTACCAGTGATGCGGCGCGGAAGGAGTTTTCCCTGTTCGTTCACAAACTTGATTAGAAAGTCCGCGTCCTTGTAATCAATAAATTTGATACCGCTCTTCTTGAAACGGCAATATTTTTTTCTTTTTGTATCAACCGCAATTGGGGTCAAATACTTTATTTCGCCTTGTTGTGTTGCCATGTTAAGTGATTTTACCGGGTTACTTTTCTGTTTCTACCTTTGCAGCCTTTGCCTTGTTACGCTTCTTTTCGCTGTAAGCAAGAATATGCTTGTCAAAAACTACAGTTAAAAAGCGTAGAATACGCTCATCGCGTTTAAAGGTTACTTCCCACTCCCTTATCAGGGTAGGCTCAGCTTTGAATTCGATCAAATGATAGAATCCAGTGGATTTTTTCTGAATGGGATAGGCGAGTTTTCTCAATCCCCAGTGGTCCTCGTAAACTATTTCAGCGCCTTTGCTGACGAGGAACTTCTGATACTTTTCTACCGTTTCCTTCATCTGTTCATCAGACAAAACGGGAGTCATAATGAAAACGGTTTCGTACTGTTTTAACATTTCTCGTTAATTTTTAAGTGATTAATATTTAGCAAAAAAGGACTGCAAAAGTAGCAATAATAATTCGTTTGACCAAATGGTAAACTTCTCTAAATTTGGTCCCTGATAGATTACCGCATTTTACCAATCATCAAAGCTAATATGTTATCGTCGCTTACTCCTAAAACTGTTTTACTGTGGCTATCAGGATTTCTGATTGCATTCTTCCTCAGCATCCGTATTTTCAACGAAGGCGCACCCGGTTGGAAAAATATCATAACGAGCGATGGACGCGGTTATTATGCCTATCTCCCTGCCTTGCTCCTCGATCGCGATCCGGGATTTTCCAAAGTGGTAACCCGTGAGGCAAAGTTACTCAGATCGCCTGATTACAAGCCGGGATATCGCGTTGCAATAGGAGACCGGTTTGTAAACAAATATTTTGCCGGAGAGGCTTTATTATTACTTCCCTTTTTCCTCGCAGGAACATTTTTTGCCTGGCTGACCGGAACTCCGGTGGATGGTTATTCCTTCTTTTTCCAGTTTTTCATTGGTTTGGGTTCTCTCTTTTATCTGATGCTTGGACTAATCTTTCTCAAAAGGATCCTTGCCGTTCTTGAGATTAAACCTGCCGTTTCATCTCTTACCATTTTACTGATTCTGGCAGCCACCAACCTGTTCTATTATGGATTGTGGCAGCCAACAATGTCGCATGTTTATTCATTCTTTGCAATAAACGGCTTCTGCCTGCAATTCATTTATGCCAGTAAAACGTGGACTAAACGCTATGCATTTTATACCGGGTTCTTCCTCGGCATAATCCTGCTGATTCGTCCTACAAATGCGGTGATCATTCTGTTAATTCCTTTTTTTACCAAAGATGGAGCAGCGTTAAAATGTTTCTTTAAAGAATTTCTGAACAGAAAATTATCGTCACTCATTTTTCTTTCCACGGTATTGCTCATCATTTCTATTCAGATTTTCCTATGGATTTTGCAAACCGGTCAGTTTGCGCTCTGGCCTTACAGAAATGAAGGATTTCGTTTCGCAAGTCCTGAGATCCTAAATGTTTTATTCAGTTACCGGAAAGGATTATTCATCTATACTCCCTTGATTTTTGTGGCGTTTTCAGGATTGATCGTGTTATTTTTTCGCAGCAGGTTGAAATTTCTCAGCATGACACTCTTCATGATTGCAAGCGCTTACATCATTGCCAGTTGGTGGTGCTGGTACTATGGCGACGGTTTTGGTTTGCGGGCTTTCATTGATTATTATGGGATTTACGCGATCCTGCTGGCATTTCTGATTAACCTGTTTCCATCAAGGGTTGGAGTTCCAACCTTTGCTGTTTTATTGGCTCCGCTGATTTTTTTAAACCTTCTTCAAACCTGGCAATATACCCATCTGGTAATTCAACCGAATAGTATGAACAAGGAAAAATACCAGTTTGTTTTTTTACGAACAGATTCCGCTGTGATTAATTCCCTTGGCGGTAACGAGGAACTGGCTGATTATACCATTAACATAAACCATCCGGCGAAGGTCTATGCCAACGATTTTGAACGGGATCAACCTTTCTGGATTAAAAATCACATTATTTCGGTTTCCGGCGCATTTTCGGGTACTCGTGTCGGGTATCTTGATTCAAATCATCAGTATAGCCCGGGAATAGCAGTTAAAGCGAGTGAAATCGGGAAGATTCCGGCTTCCTTTTACATTGAAGGCTATTTGATGGTAAGGGACAGCCTGACCGGGGCGAGCGACGGCGCGTTGGTTGTGCTAAGCATGGATTCAATAAATGGCGGTGAAAACTGGTGGCAGGGATTCAGGTTAAACGATGTTCCACAGAAAAACGTTACCAAATGGAGCAAACGAAAATTTTCATTGATGACGCCTGTAATTTCAAACCCCCGCGGAATTTTGAAAGTTTATATCTGGAATACAGGCAAAATTCCCTTGCTGATTGATGATTTCTCACTTAAGATTTTCAGCCGGGATAATAAGAGATTAATTCCCTAATTCTTTTGAAGTAATACAATGGCATAAGCCGATATTCCCTCTTCCCGTCCGATAAACCCCAGCTTTTCACTGGTTTTAGCTTTTACAGAAATCTGAGATGCTGAAATTTGCATAACCTTTGCCAGTGTTTGAATCATCTCCGGGATGGCTGCGCTGATTTTCGGATTCTGTAAAACCACCGTAGAGTCTATGTTCCCAATCTCAAACCGGTTTTCCCGAACAAGCTGCATGGTTCTTTCAAGAAGTATTTTACTGTCAATTCCCTTTAATCCCGGATCATTATCCGGGAACTGATTTCCAATATCTCTGAGTCCTGCCGCTCCAAGCAATGCGTCAATGATTGCGTGAATGAGTACATCGGCGTCGGAATGACCAACAGAGCCTTTGGTGTGCGGAATCAGAATGCCGCCGAGAAATAGCGGAATATCCGGTTGAAGTTGATGGGTGTCGAAGCCGAAACCTATTCTAAACATATTGCGGAGTGGCGAGGTAGCGACATGGCAAAATTAGTTAGTCCCGCCGGCTTTTTCAGCTTTTTTGGTATTATCGAAATTGAAGAGCAGCGTAAATTGAAGGGTATGTTGCAGCGGGTTGTTGCTTTTGACAGGGATCAGGTATGAGAAATCAAGTCCGAAAACATTATACCGCAAACCTGCGCCGAAGGTAAAAAACTGGCGGTCGCCCTTGTATTTAGATTCGTAAAAATAGCCTGCGCGCACCGAAAACAGTTTGTTGTACCAGTATTCTGCTCCAAGGGTGACGTTGATTTCCTGCATCTCTTCCTTAAACCCATAAGGCGCATCGTAGAATGATTGAAGCATACCTTTTACCACAGATACGTCGGGGTCATACCCTTTGTAAATAATCCTTTTTCCATCCGAACCAATGCTGTCGTTGTTACCTGTGTGATTCTTGAGATAAACCGGCGGAGTAGGAACGAGCAGTTTAGAGAGATCAAGAGAAATGGATATTCTGTTAAAGTCATCAATATCCATAGTGAATGATGGACCAAAGCGCAGAGTAGTCGGGATAAAATCTTTTACGGTGGAAGAACTGCTGTAGGACATTTTTGCTCCAATATTTGAAATATTCAAACCGAAATCAAGATAGGCTTTTGAAAGTCCTTTTATTTCCATTTCATGGTGATAGTAAATAGCTACATCGGCTGCCACAGATGTTCCGGGTCGGACGCTTAAATTCGCGAGATCAACCGGAACCAGATTGGAATAGATAAACCGCGCCGCCACGGCTCCTGAAAACTCGCGTGAAAATTTTCTCGAATAGGTTGCATCAATCGTCCATTCGTTTGGTTTTACTTCGCCCAGTTCATTACCGTCATTGTCGGTAAACATCACAGCTCCCATCGAAAAAAAACGAAGTGAAGCGGCAATGGCTTGTTTATCGTCAATTTTTCCGTAACCGGTCACGGAGGCGAGACCAATGTCATTGACCAGACTACGTAACCATGGCACATACCCGATTCCAAAACCGAAAGTTTTATCAATAAAAGCATATTTTGCAGGATTCCAGAACATTGAATAGGCGTCGGGGGTTGAAGATACGCCAACATCGCCCATACCTCCGGAGCGGGCATCCGGAGAAATCGTTAAAAATGGCACCGCCGTTGAAATTACCCGGCTTCCGTCAGAAGGTTCAGTATCCTGTCCGAAAGTTCTGGCGACAACCAGGGCGCAGGTAAAAAGTAAGATTAATCGGATTTTCATTGGATGAATTTAAAGTTTATTGATTGTAATATAATCTTAGCTCAGAAATAACGCTTTTAGTTTTTACTTATTGCCTCATGCAAAAATTACTGGGGCGTTCAAAATTATCTACCTTATAATCATCAATTTCTGCGAGGTTTCATGATAACTTCCAGTTTTTCCTGAGAAAATCATCTTGTAAGGATACAGTCCATTTTTCAGCTTCGTTCCCGATGCATCAGTTCCGTCCCATGAAATTGCAGGCAAATCAGTTGGAGTTGTGGACCAGGTTGAATTCAGCGTTGTCACCAATTTCCCCTGAAGGTTATAAATCCTGATAATTATATCCAGGTCTTCTGTTAAATAAGTATTCGGCTGAAATAAAAACCGGGTTGATTCCGACATTGGATTGGGCGCCGTTTTTACATTGGTAACATTAAGCGATGGCGTGCCGGGAATATAAAATGAGATTACTTTTTCCGAAGAATTGTCGAACATATCCCAAGCTTTTAAACTCAAAGTATGCTTTCCCTGCGTAAGTTCCGGCAACAGAAATTCAAGGGAACCACGCGTGGATGAGTTAAAAGTCTGTTGATAGTAATCATTGAGAACAATTGCATGAGCCCGGTCGTAATCAAGAACTGCCTCAATTTCGTGACCGATGCCAAGCCCAAGCCAGTTAATTCCGTTGGTATCGGCAAAATCGGCAATTAAAACAGGCGAGGCTGTGGTTTGACCTCCTGAAATAAAAGTCCGGTCGTTGAGGAACATCCCAATCTCAGGACCTTCATTCCCCGGATCTACCGATGGATCCTGACCTCCGATAACAATCATATCAGAATACCCTGAGGCGTCATAAGTGTCATTATAGGCATAGTAGCTGATTTTTCCATTTCCGAATTGAAGAGAAATGCCTTTGGGCATAGTAAACGTAATCCAAAACTCGCCCGCAGTTACAGGCACATCGCCGGAAAAAAGGAGACTATTCTCTATTTTAAACGGCTCCGGAAAGTTATCCCCATCTCTGGAGCGGTTACCAAGCGTGCTGTATGTAACCGGTTTGTCAAAAACCTTGCAACTAATAACTCCATTGAAAGATGTTACTTTTTGCCCGGCGGCATCTTCAATCTGTCCATTTACAACAACCGTTGATAAGCCTGAAGCTGTATCAGGGTAATTGGCATTTTTACCGTTGATGGACTTCGTTTTTACAACATAATCGGCAAAGGCAATACTCTGCGCGGGATCGCCGAGTAAAACAAAATTGCGAAGCTGGTAGTTGTTTTTATTGTCATTCTTTGAAAGTCGTATCAGGTCGCCCATTTTAATATATTGGCCCTCCTCGGTTTTATCCATCAGATGTTCAAAAAAACTCTTATTCAACTGAATGTTATAACCGGCATAAGCGAGACGGGTTGTTGAATAGAGCGCAATTGCGCCTCCACCCGGCTGATTTATCAACATTTCTCCTGCTGTATATCGCTCGGGATTATCAAACCTGCTGAACTCACAGGTAGCGGTAACAAAAACGGGAAGTTTATCGGCATTTTTCCACGAAAGAATATCTGCCGTAGTGATTACCTGCTCCTTACTCCAGCCTGCTTCGCCGCCATGCCCGGTATAGTTGACGATCAACGAACCTTTTGAAACAGCTTCGTTAACTGCCCGGTTGGCGTCGGGAAAACGCTGTCCGCCAGGAATCTCAATCATTTTATAAGCGTCAAAATAGATTTTATTGATGTTGTACGTGGGGTAGCTTTCGCCAACAATTGCAACCATCTCCTCTGCCTGTTGCATGTGAAGATTTTTATCTTCATCATCAGCAAGGAATGTTACTACATTTCGCCAATCCGACCTCACCGGGTAGTTGGTTGCCGAGTAGTGAATTATTTTATCAACCATTGCCTGCGCCTCTGCTACAGTTGAAACCGGGAATCTTCCTATCCCGATATCGAGAGTTCCGTTGGCTTCCTGACCGGAATTAAGCGCCATGACGCCGAAAAAATCGTCGGTAACGTAGGAGGAGGTTGCATTGAGCGATTCCACTGATTGAAATGTGGGGATCAGGTTGTTGTTGCCCGGAACGCGGTTTTTGGGATCATAAGATCCATCGCCGAACAAAAGAAGATATTTAGGTTTGGTCGCCGCTGTGCCTCTGTCGTACAACATTCTGACAAAATCGCGTATGGCGGTTGGATCGGGCTGACCGCAGGAAAACTCATTAAAAATCTCATTGACCTTTACAATCTGTACCGACATGTTGCTTCCCTGATTGTGAAGACTTGCCAATTGCATAGCTTGTTGCATAAAAAGGGGATGCGTAACTATCACCATTGTTGTTGGCTGGCACGAATGAAGGTTTTGGTTTGGAACTTCGCCTGAAAATTTTACTTCAAGAAAAAGCGACTGATCGAAGGCGATGAACTCTTTCAGGCTGTCGGTGGCTTTGTTGAACTTCTGCGCGCCAGAAGCCATTACGGTTTGCAAATCGAGAATAGCCGATGGATTAGAAACATCCCAAATTCTGACGGCTGGATTTGACTGACTCAGTGAAAATTCTGTCATCTTACCCTGACCGACAGAATTAACATCTCTGAACGACATCTGTGGACCTGTATATACAAGATGCCTCGATGCAGTAACGTCAATGTAATTCAACCATCCAATTGCGCCCGACGAAGGCAGGTTATAACTAAGCGTCAGGATTTGATCTGAACCCGGATTCGGAATGGAAGTCAACTTGGTTTTTGGACGGCCCATTATTGTAGTTTCCAGCGGGTTGGTTGAATCAATTTTCAATGAATCAATTTTAACTCCATTTTGCGATAAAAAGAAATAGCTGGGTAGGGAACATCTGCCTGCCACCGCTGTACGGATCTTAACCGGAGTGGTATTATCAATATTCGGGAAAGAAAAAGGAATAGTGTATGAACTGGTAGTGTTGTCGAAAACTTCGCCATACCATTCCCTGCCTGATCTGATAAGGTTTAGCTGATCAAGCTCATGCGAAATTGGATCGTCAAACCGCGTGGAAAAATTTGTAGGCGTGACATTCAGATAGGGATAAACCTGAACCCTGCGTCCGGCGCTTTGACCGAAATTCAGAAAATAAAATGTGGAATCTGAATAGAGATTGCGCTGATGACCAAAAAACCGGGTGAGTTTTTCATACGTCCATTTATCGGCGCTTTCGCCATAAAAAAGAATATAGTCGGCAGCGTCAAAATGTCCATCGCCACCATCCACAACCTGAATTGAAATCTCGCGGAGATCATCAATTCTTGGCGCCGAATTCGCCTCAGACAACATTCCCGATCCATTTCCAAAGAGGCGGATTTTGGCAACATCAATAGTGTCCGGTGCAATTCCCATTGCAATTAGATTGGGATATGAGATTCGGTAGATTCCGGTCTGAGTAACTGCAAGTTTGTACCACTTACCGGTGGCAAGCGCCGACTGGTTTTTATTCAACCCGGTTGTATGCGCAACGAAAGGAAGAATAATTAGCAATATAAAAAAGGTAGTTTTTCCGGTCATACCATAGAATTATATAAAAAAATACGCAATTAGCGGATAACCACCAATTTTGACGAACGGTAACTGGTGGAACCATCAGTTAACATGAGGCGCATCCGGTAAACATACATCCCTGAACTGATCTTGCCGCCACTGTCGCGAGAGCCGTCCCAGGTGATTGAAGCTGCCCGGAAGCCTTGTGAATAAAAGTTTTCTCTCAATGTTTTTATCAGTTCGCCGGTGAGAGTGAATATCTTTATTTCAACCTCCTGCGGTTGATTTACCTGGTTGGTTTCCCATGAAAAGGTCGTATAATCCGTCATCGGATTCGGATAATTATATAAATTCTGAAAGGCGAACTCCCCCGAAGATACTACAACAAACTCAATTGTAGCGCTGGTTGAATTGTTATAAACGTCCCATACTTTCACCGTCAGGCTGTGAGTCCCATCCGCCAAAGAGCTAAGCGGGTAGCTGATGGCGCCGCTTTTAAATGTATTGAGATCCGAAACATAATAGTCATTCAGAATGATGGGTATTGTGGTTTTATTATCAAGAATAGCCGTGATATCATGACCTATGCCGTTGCCAACAGTATTAACGCCGGAGGTATCGCTAACATCTGCCAGCAATACCGGATTCTGATTAGTAATTCCGCCTGATCTGAAATTTCGGTTATTTATATAGAGAGCAAGTTCAGGACCTTGGTCATCAACCGGCGCGCTGTTATTATAACCACCTACCAGGATATTGCTATATCCGTTTGCATCGGTTTCGGCGCTGCGGGCATAATAACTTATTTTTCCCGGACCATATTGATAAGCAATATCCTTGGGAACAATAAATGTAAATGAAAAAGTTCCGTTAACCACATCTGCTTTCCCTTTATAAACCGGATTTTTCTGTAAAAAGAACTGGACAGGATCGCCATTATTCTGATTGGCTTTTGTCCATATTTCTGAGGCTTTATCAAAAACGGTTGGGAAAACAGTGCCTGAAAAGTTCGTTTCAATTTGCCCGCTTAAATACTGAACTTCCCCGCTGATTGTTATTTCTGACAGAGCTTTCAGGGTATCGGGGACAGCAGTAGAATTTGTTGAAGTTATTGAAGTGGTTACCACATGCAAATCGGGATATGCCATCTGCATTGCAGGATCTCCGAGCAATATAAAGGCATGAATATTGGCAGAACTTCCCATGCCCTCCTTAGCTGCAACCAGAAGGTCGCCCATTTTCATGTATTGCCCATTATGTTTTTTAAAAACATTAGCATAGAAATTTTCCAGAAGGGATTTATTGGGTCCGGCAAAGGTGAGCCTTGTGGTTGTAAACAGAGCAGAACCGCCGCCCTGTGGATTCAAAAACACCCATTCTCCCGCAGATACGCGTTCGGGATCGTCGAACCGGCTGAATTCGCATGTTGCCGTAACAAATACCGGCATTTTGCTGAAGTTGCTCCATTTTTTTATATCCGGCACTTCGAGGATTCGCTCATGAGCCCAACCGAGCTCCCCGCCATGACCAACATAGTTTACTATCAGCGATCCTTTTTCCACCCGCTTGTTGATTGCGTCGTTAACTTCCGGGTAGCGGGCGCCTCCCGGAGTAGATAACATGGTATAGGCGTCGGAATAGATTTTATCAACATTATAGTCCTTATAGGATTGCTCGATTATTCTGGCGAGATCTTCCGAATCCTCGATAAATAGATTCCCGCCATCATTCTGGTCGTCGGCTACGAATGTAACCATGTTTCGCCAGTCGTTTTTCACCGTGTCGCTGTTGGAACAATAATGTATCACTTTATCAACTGATTGACGCGCCTGATCAACGGTAAAAACCGGGAAACGACCGATGCCGATATCGAGGCTGCCATTTGCCGACTGTCCTTCATCGGCGCTAAGCAAACCAAAATAATCATCTGAAACAAATGAACCCAGAGGTGAAAGCGATTCGGTTGACTCGTAGGAAGGCACAAAATTGGTATTATTTTGGGTCCGGCTTTTGTAATCGTAGGAGGCGTCGCCAAAAAGCAGGAGGTATTTCGGCTCTTTTCCCTGCGGAGCTTTGTCGTACATCATTCGAACAAAGTCACGTATTGCTGTGACATCCTGGGTGCCGGAGGAAAATTCATTGTAAATTTTTTCAGGGGTTATAATCAACACCGACAGGTTGCTGAATTTCTCATGAAACGCAGATAGACGTTCTGCTTCCTGAAGAAAAGAGGGATGACATACAATAAGGTAATCGGGTGAGGCGGTTCCATGAAGGTTCTGGTTTTCCACCAATCCGGTAAATTCCGGCGTGTAAAACGCTTGTCCGTCAAAGGCGACAAATTCGCGTAAGGTATCTGTTTCAAGCCGGAAAACCAGCTTGTTGTCGCCGGGCGTTGTTATTATCTCGGTTATATTCCCGCCATTTGTAACATCCCATATCTTTAATGACTGCCCGCCAGTGGTTAAGTTAAATTCTGTAACGCCGCCTGGGGTAACGCCTGAGGCGCTTCTGAAGAGCATAATGTTACCGTTCATTTTCAGCAAACGGGTAGCGTTCATCTCCAGATAGTTCAGATATCCCACAGAACTGGTGGAACTTTTGTTGTAGGTTAGTTTGACATTGATTGCGGAGCCGGCAGGAAGAAAGGTTGCAGAACCGGTTTCCTCATTTGCAAAATTACTTTCAAAATTTCCGCTAACCGATGGAATATAAATGGTGGAAATCGTATTACCCTGGGCTGAAACGGTGAATGAAGTACTTCCAACAGTTGACCTTGCTGCAACATGAGTAAGAAGGGTAACAGGAGTTGAGTTATCAATATCCGGAAAGTTGAAGGAAAAATCTCTCACCGTAGTCAAATCAAAATACTGGCGATCCCACCATTGTCTGCCCGATTTAATCAGGTTTACCTCATCCTTTTCATAGAATGAATAATCATCAAAGCGATCGGCGGTATAAAGAGATGGTTTTGCAGTAGATGATTTGCCGGTAATTCTTTTGCCGCTTCCAATGTCAAAATTCAGGAAATAATACATGCGGTCGGAATAGACATTTTTCCGGTGGTGAAATATTTTTTCAGTATTGCTGTAAACCCATTGGTCGGGGCATTGTCCATAGAAAAGGATATAGTCGCCGGCATCAAAACGCCCATCATCTTCGCCGGCGACAAAAATTGCATTTTCCATCAAATCATCAATACGGGTGGCGGCATTTGCTTCAGGCAGCATTCCGCCTCCGTTTCCATAAATCCTGATGTTTTGCGGGTTTATGGCAGCCGGATCAATACCGGCGCTTTTCAAGTCGTTGTAAGTCAATCTGAAAATTCCGGAAACGGCGGTTGCGAATTTATACCATACGCCTGTTGCGAGTATGGAATTTTCCTTGTAAACGGTCGCTGATTTAAGAGCCGGAGCTTTTAACCGGGTTAGCCGAATCTGAAGATCAAAGGAAATAAGCCGCTCGATGGCGCCTGTATTCTGATTTCGACGCAACGGCAATAAACCAACCTCAAGCCGGGATGTTTTTCTGCTTACTGAAATCTGATGAAAGGGACTGATTGTAAAAGGAAGGTTTTCCAAACCTTTCACAATTTTTGCGTCACTATCTTTCAGTGGTTGATAAACCGGATTCTGAATTTCTAAAGACGCCACAGAATCATGAACAGGATCAATTGGGAAAGACTTCAAGAAAACCGGAAGAAGACCGGATTCCTGACGAACCACAGAACTCTTGAATGAGAGTAAACCCATTGCAGCATCGCCGGGAGAATTTGTTATCCGTATAGGATTCCAGTTAAGCGCATAATTATAAGAATCGGAGGAATTCTGCGACAATCCTGACAAAGTTAAATTACCTAACGAAAATCCGAGAATCAGGATTACAAAGAGTCTGATGTTTTTACGCATAAATTATTCTGTAACTGATGAACAGACATGATTCCGTTTAAAAAGGTTGCCGCGAAACTAAATTGTTTGATTTTTTTCCGGCAGCGATAATTTAAACGGTTCTATTCAGTTAATATTGTCAATATCTATAAACGAAGGCAGGTCTTTTACAAACCGTCAGGCTTCCGTAAAGGACTGTTTCCGGGTATTCAAATTTTTTGTAATATTGTAACCTTTAACCCAATGATTCAGGGGAAAGTATAAACTGCATGTCGGAAAAATTCAAATTGAAGTTTCTCCTTATTTTTTTTGTGATAACGTGTGAAAGTTTTGCACAGGATCCCCATTTTTCCCAATTTTATGCTAATCCGCTTTATCTGAATCCTGCCATGGCTGGCGTAACCGTTTGTCCTCGGGCGATTGCAAACTACCGGAATCAGTGGCCCGGACTTGGAAAGGCTTTTATTACCTATAATTTTTCTTATGATCAGTATGTAAATGTTCTCCATGGCGGAGTAGGTTTGCTGGTCACTGCCGACCGTGCAGGCGGCGGGAACCTGAATACAACGGTTATCAGTTTGATGTATGCTTATAAATTTAACATCACCAGTAGGTTACAGGCGAGCGGCGCATTAAAGGTTGGCTATTACCAGCGACGGTTGGTTTGGGAAAACCTTCAGTTTGAGGATATGATTGATAATCAGGGAGGATTTATTCTGCCGACAAGAGAAAAACAGCCGGATAATCCCACCATCGGCGCGCCAGATTTCTCTGCCGGAATTTTCCTTTCTTATGATGACTTTGTTTATGGTGGAATAGCTGTTGATCATCTCACACAACCCAAAATCGGGTTTTATGCTGACAATGCAACGCAGTTGCCAATGAAATTCACAGTTCACCTTGGCTCGGTTATCAACCTGCATAAAAACGGCAGCGCGACCGATGAAAGAGAGTTCTCGCTTTCTCCAAATATTCTTTACCAGCAGCAGTTTAATTACCGTCAAATTAACATCGGATTGTATCTTACCATCGATCCTTTCGTGGGCGGCGTGTGGTTCCGGCATAATTTCAGCAATCCCGACGCCATTATCCCGATGCTTGGAATTCATTATCAAAACCTGCGTATTGGTTACAGCTATGACTATAGTGTAAGCCAGTTGAGGGGAACTTCCGGAGGCTCTCACGAGGTGTCGGCTTCATGGCAATTTCCGTGTATTGAAAAAAGAAGACATATCAGGGCAATAAAATGCCCGCGATTTTAGTTATATATTTGCAAAAATTTTCACCACATGAAAATTAAAAGTGTTTTTCAGGTTTGTGCTTTGGCTTGGGTTATCCTGATGGCTGGAGCCTGTAAAAAAGAAAACTCACGTTCTACCGGATGGGAGTATAACAATTCCAAGAATGGAGGTTTTGAAAAAAGACAGTTTACCCAACAGCAAACCGGTCCGGGATTAGTTTTTATCGAAGGCGGTACTTTCGCAATGGGAAACACACAGGATGATGTGATGTTTGAATGGAACAATAGTCCGAGAAGGGTTACGGTTACAAGTTTTTATCTCGATGAAACAGAGGTGCGTAATCTCGATTACCTCGAATACCTCTATTGGCTCGACAGGGTCTATTCGTTAAATTATCCGGGAGTTTACCGTAAAGCATTACCCGATACATTGGTTTGGAGGCAAAAACTTGCTTACAACGAACCATTGGTTGAGTATTATTTTCGTCATCCGGCTTATCGCGACTATCCTGTTGTCGGGGTTTCATGGGTTCAGGCTAACGATTATTGCCAGTGGAGAACCGACCGCGTTAATGAGATGATTCTTATCCAGCGGGGAATACTTAAAATGGATCCTGATCAGTCAAATGAAAAAAACTTTAATACCGAAGCATACCTTGCCGGTCAATATGAAGGAGCAATTGACAGACTGCTTCCCGATCTCAATCCAAAGGGTAAAGGCACCAGGAACGTGAAAATGGAAGACGGAATCCTTCTTCCTCAATACAGACTTCCGACTGAAGCCGAATGGGAATTTGCATCTGTTGGTCTTATCGGGAACACTCATTACGAAAGGGTTGTTGAACGGAAAAACTATCCCTGGAACGGTAATTATGTGCGAACAAACGAATCAAGATATTACGGAAGTTTCATGGACAATTTCAAAAGGGGCAAAGGGGATTACATGGGCGTTGCAGGCAATCTCAATGATGGCGCCGATATTCCGGCGGCTTGCGGTTCATATTTTCCCAATGACTATGGCTTATACAATATGGCAGGAAATGTAAGTGAATGGGTGCTTGATGTTTACCGTCCTTTGAACTCTTATGAAGTTTCCGATCTTCGTCCGTTCCGCGGTAATGTATTCAAAACCCCGGAACGTGATGCGGAAGGTTTTCTTGCGCCAAAAGATAGTCTTGGCAGGATGAAATACCGTGAGATCACTCCGTCAGAGGCATTGAACAGGAAAAACTACCGTAAAGCCGACAACATTAATTATATGGATGGCGATTTTGCATCGAATCTGGATAACTGGAAAGAAACCGGCGCTGATTCAATAGGTTCCACCAACCGTATGTATGATTATAGTATCAGTTCACTCATCACAGATCACGCCAGGGTTTATAAAGGAGGTAGCTGGAAAGACCAGGCATTTTATCTGAGTCCGGGTTCACGCCGCTTTCTTGGTGAAAATGAAACCTCCGACGCCATTGGTTTCCGTTGCGCTATGACCCGAGTTGGCGGCTCAATTCCTGGAAAATAAGCGCCAGAAGTCATCGAAACTATCTATTCCCGATTCCTCGAAAATCCGGCAATTTCTACCGATAGCCGGAACATTAAGCCTGGATCCCTCTTTTTTGCTCTTCATGGAGAAAATTTCAATGGAAACGATTATGCTATCCGAGCCATTGAAGATGGCGCTTCATGCGCAATAGTTGATGATTCAAAATATGCAGGCAAGGATGGATTTATTGTGGTTAATAACGTCCTTGAATCTTTACAACAACTGGCGCTGCATCACCGCAGGAAGTTCAAAATACCGGTTATTGCCATCACCGGCACCAATGGCAAAACAACTACCAAAGAGCTTGTTAATGCCGTTTTATCCCGGAAATTTAAAACTCTATCCACATCAGGAAATCTGAATAACCATATCGGCGTTCCGTTAACCTTGCTGAAACTAAATCAGGAAACTGAAATAGCGGTAATCGAAATGGGGGCAAACCATCCGGGCGAAATTGATTTCCTTTGTCAAATCGCTGCTCCTGGTTTTGGTATTATCACCAACATCGGGAAAGCGCATCTGGAGGGATTCGGCAGTTTTGAAGGCGTGATTCGTACAAAAACCGAAATGTACAGGTATATAAGAGAGAAAAAAGGAACTATTTTTATCAACTCGTCAGATACTCTACTTCAGGAGCATTCATCCGGGATCAGTAACGTCAGTTATGGCGCTGCGCCGGCAAATCTTGTCTCGCTTGAAATGAATGCTGAACCTTTCGCAAGGGTTTCGATGTTATTCCCCGGCAACCAAAAGGCAACTATTCAATCAAACCTTTACGGACTGTACAACTCTTATAACATCCTTGCCGCCGCATGTATCGGTCAGTACTTTGGCGTTTCTACTGCCGAAATTAAAACTGCAATCGAGGGTTACCATCCTGTGAATAACCGCTCACAGGTTGTCAATACCGGGAAAAATATTTTGATTCTTGACGCTTACAACGCAAACCCGTGCAGCATGGCGGCAGCTTTATCCTCATTTGAAGGCTCCAGTTATCCTGAAAAAACTGTCATTCTTGGCGATATGCTTGAGCTTGGATCCGCTGCCGATGAAGAACATCGCCGGATTCTGGAATCGCTGGACATGTTCAATTTTCAACATGTTTATCTTGTAGGTTCTGTTTTTACGCGCATCAATACCCGCCGTGAGTTCATCTGTTTTCACGACAGCGACCTGGCAAAGATGTGGTTTGAACATCACAGGATCGAAAATTCCACTATTCTGATTAAAGGATCAAGGGGAATACGACTGGAAAAGGTGGTTGAAACTTTGTGAGGAAGCATGATTATCAACAATCTGAAATAAAATTTTGAAATACAATGTAATAGGATTAATGTCGGGAACGAGTCTGGACGGACTTGACCTTGCTTTTTGCGAATTTGAAAATGTGAATAAGCAATGGAAGTATTATATTTTAAATGCTGAAACTATTCCATATTCATCTGAATGGCGTCGGCGGCTTTCCACTCTTGAATCTGCTTCAGCGTTTGAATTTGTTGCCGCTGATGTTGAATACGGGCATCTTCTTGGAAAGCTCACAATTGATTTCATTAAGAAATTTCATTTGCACCCCGATTTCATTGCATCTCATGGTCATACGATTTTTCATCAGCCGGAAAAAAAAATCACCTCCCAGATTGGTCGCGGTTCGGCTATTGCAGCAGAAACCGGACTTCCTGTAATTTGCGATTTCAGATCGCTGGATGTAGCTCTGGGCGGGCAAGGAGCGCCGCTGGTTCCTATTGGCGACCAGCTTCTTTTTGGTCATATTGAATACTGTCTGAACCTCGGTGGATTTGCAAATATTTCATTTCAACGCGGCGATCGGCGGATTGCCTTTGACGTTTCACCTGCCAACATTGTACTGAATTACCTTGCCAGAATTGTTGGATACGAATACGATGAGGATGGTCGGCTTGCAAGCGAGGGAAAAATCAACCGGCAATTATATGACGCCTTAAATTCACTGGCATTTTACCACACTCAGCCGCCTAAATCGCTTGGCAAAGAATGGGTTGTCAACAGCGTATTTCCCCTCCTTAACGACCTGCAAATCCCGGTGAATGATTTGCTTGCCACATTTTGTGAGCATATCGCCATTCAGGTGGCGCTTGCTGCCACGGGAAGCCCGTCAGACAAACTCATGATAACCGGCGGCGGGGCGCTCAATTCATTTCTCATCAGCCGGATTCGTCACTATACAAAACCCCAGATCATCATCCCCGATGCCAACACTATAAATTACAAAGAGGCGCTGATTTTTGCCTTTCTCGGAGTTTTACGATGGCGCAATGAGGATAACTGCTTGAAGAGTGTTACCGGCGCAATCAGGGATTCCTCAGGGGGAGCGGTTTATTGAATTGTTAATAACTTTTTCTGTTTTTTGTATTACCTTTGGGGTGGAAAACTGATTAAACGCATATCAATATGGCAAAAAAGAACGATATGACAGTTGCAACATTAGATTTGTTCAACATCCTCAGATCTAAAATAGGTGAAAGGGAGGCACAAACGTTGGTAGAATTTGTGGAGCATAAGGTTACTCAACAGGTTGAGGGAGAGGTTAGCGGATTAGCAACCAAAGATAATATTATGTCAACTAATGCAGATATAAATTCAGCCAAAGCTGACATTTTGACAACAAAAGCGGATATTATTAAGGAAATTGGGACACTGGAAGTAAAAATCGAGAAAACCAAAGCCGAAATCATTAAATGGATGTTCATTTTCTGGGCGGGGCAAACCGGTATCATGGTGGCAATTCTTGCGCTGTTTCAAAAATGACCTATAAGAAAACCCTCGATTATCTTTACGCACAGTTGCCGATGTACCATCGGCTTGGCGCCCAGGCTTATAAAGCGAATCTGGATAATACTATCGCCCTGTGCAACCTGCTTGGAAATCCGCAGAATTCATTTAAAACTATTCACGTTACCGGAACAAACGGGAAAGGTTCAGTTTCACATTTGCTTGCATCTATCCTCCAAACATCAGGACTCCGTACAGGACTTTACACTTCGCCGCACCTGAAAGATTTCAGGGAACGAATCAGAGTAAATGGAAAAAAGATTGAGCAAAGCTACGTTTCTCAATTTATCGAAAAATACCGCGACAAAACCGAGCAGATTAAACCCTCATTCTTTGAGCTTACGGTTGGAATGGCTTTCGACTATTTCCGTAATCAAAAGGTTGACATCGCTGTGATCGAGGTGGGGCTGGGCGGCAGGCTCGACTCTACCAACATTATCAATCCTTTGTTGTCGGTTATTACTAATATCAGTTTGGATCATACTCAATTTCTTGGCGATACAATTGAAAAAATTGCCGCGGAAAAAGCAGGTATAATCAAGCCCGGCATACCGGTAATTATTGGCGAAACACAGGTTCAAACAACGAAAATATTTCAGAAAACCGCCAAAAGGCAGAAATCGGATATCAGTTTTGCAGACCAGTTATTTTCGATCGCAAGGCACAAGTTGTACGGGAAATATCTCAATAAACAATTGATTGATATTAATTACGACGAAAAGCCATATCTGGAAAATATTGTTTTGCCACTCGCCGGTCAATATCAGTTGAAAAATATCATTACAGTTATTGCCGCTTGTGAGCAACTTAGTTTTGACGAGTTGAACTTTACTGAAGAGATAGTCCGTCAGGGAATCGCTAATGTGATAATTAACACCGGTCTTCAGGGTCGCTGGCAGATACTGGGAACACGGCCGCTTACTATCTGCGATACAGGGCATAACGAGGGCGGACTTAAGGAGGTATTATCGCAGATTGCGGCAACCCCTCACCGGCAGTTACATTTTGTATTCGGCGTTGTTAATGATAAAAACCTTGTTCCGATACTGCCCATGCTCCCGAAAAATACGACCTATTATTTTTGCAAACCCGACATTCCGCGTGGACTTGACGCACATATCTTACAGGGTCAGTCTGTTAGCGCAGGTTTGCAGGGAAATGCCTACAATTCTGTAAAAGAAGCGTTAAAGATGGCTCAGCAAAACGCCGGCGCCGGCGACCTGGTTTTTGTGGGAGGAAGTACGTTTGTGGTGGCGGAAGTAGTGAAATAGCGAAATATAGGAGTTTGATAATTTTTGGGTGAAATTAAAAATTCAGGAAACTATGAAAATCATTCTAAATAATAATCAGGAAGAATTTAACGGCGATATTCTTTCAGTGTCAGAATTGCTGACGTTGAAGAATTTTACATTTAAAATGCTCGTTATTAAAATTAACGGAAGGCTGATAAAGAAACCAGAGTATAATTCTGCTACTATAATTGATGGCGACGAAGTACATGTTCTCCATCTGATTTCCGGCGGATAGAAAACAGCGACATTAGCTATTTCTCATTTTCGCTGCCTCGACAAACCGCTATTTAACATTTTTCTCCAGCAATATCT
>JAPLDO010000254.1 GCA_026391715.1 Bacteroidota bacterium | reverse complement strand
CTAATAAAGGTTCGCTTGTCCCAGAGGGAACCGTGGACCACGTATTTCCAGCATCTGCTGTTTTAAGAATGACTCCAGCATCTCCGGTTACAAACCCCGTATTCGAGTTTATAAAGTGTGCTGAATAAAGATCTTTTATTGTTAAATGAGAAGAGAGGGCATTCCAGGTCATGCCTGAATCAGCGCTCCTCATCATCATACCATATTGTCCGGCGATGATACCTGTGGACGGATCAGGAAAACAGATGGACGATATCAGGTCGGTAATTGCAATGGGCATTAAAAACCAACTGTTTCCGCTATCGGTTGTTTTATATATGTAACCGGTGTTAGTCCATGTGCCTCCTGCTGCAAACCCGGTTGATTGGTCAGAAAAGCAAATGCTGCGGAATTGAATTGTATCCCCAAACGACTGGACACTCCATGTTGAGCCTGCATCAGTTGTTCTGACGATCATGCCCCCAGTGCATGATGCATATCCGGTATCCGGAGTGGTAAAATACAGGTCGGTAAGAAATCCGTTTACAGGAGCCTGGAAAGATGTGACCCATGTATTGCCACCGTTTGTCGTTTTATAAATACCCATGGCGCCAATCCCATAAAAAGTCTGGGCATCAATAAAAAAGAGGGAGGTACATTCACTTGTTGGGATAGATGTACTCATGATCCAGGTTGTGCCGCCGTTGGTTGTTTTATACAATCCCGTCCCGTATTCGCCGCAAAAATAGCCCGTGTCATTATCAGTGAACCATATATCGCTGATCATTCCCCAATAATAGGTTGACATCGTCCAGTTGATACCGCCATCGGTAGTCTTAAAAAGATAATTCTCGCTGGTGACATACCCGGTATCAGGATTTAAAAAAAAGAGAGCCGTCAGGTTAGAAAGTGTTCCTGCACATAACCGGTTCCATGATTGACCTCCATCGGTTGTTTTTAATACTGTTCCCCCGTCGCCGACAGAAAAACCCATTGATGGATTTATGAATCTGACACTTTGAAGATGATTTCCCTGAGGTAGTGGATTCATCCAATTCCATTGGCAGTAAGAAAAAAAAGGAAGAACCAGATAAATGACAAAAAGAAGATGCCGTTTGGTAAGTGTTAACAGCGCCTGCCCAGCACAAGTTAAAACTATCATGATGTAGTATATTTGAATTTTATGTCATGCAATTCGTTGTCAGTTGTTAAATATCTTAAACACATTTCTACTTAATTCTTATTACAAAGGTATATTCCCATGTTTCTTTGGAGGATTTGTCTTGCTTTTATTCTGAGTCAGATCGAGCGCCTGGATGAGTTTCATGCGGGTTTGCCGCGGAAGGATGATCTCGTCAATGTAACCCAGTTCAGCCGCTTTGTATGGATTTGCGAATGTATTCCGGTAGTGGTCAACTGCTTCTGTACGATCGGCGTCATTCAGTTTTCCTTTATGGATGATGTTGACGGCGCCCTCTGGTCCCATCACTGCGATTTCGGCTGAAGGATAGGCATAATTCACGTCGGCGCCGATGTGTTTGCTCGACATCACATCGTATGCGCCGCCATAAGCTTTTCGGGTAATCAAGGTGATCTTTGGAACGGTTGCCTCTGAAAATGCGTACAACAATTTTGCCCCGTGTTTTATAATTCCCCCGAACTCCTGAACAGTTCCCGGCAGGAATCCCGGAACATCAACAAAAGTGATGATGGGAATGTTAAAACAGTCGCAAAACCTGACAAAACGCGCAGCCTTTACCGACGAATTTATGTCGAGCACTCCTGCAAGATATGCTGGCTGGTTAGCTACAATTCCAATCGGTTTCCCTCCCAGGCGGGCTAACCCGATCAGGATATTCTGGGCATAATGAGGCATCACTTCAAAAAAGTTATGGTTATCAACTACAGTTGTAATCAGGTCCTTCATGTCGTAAGGCTTGTTCGGATCCACTGGAACCATCGTTTGCAGTTTTTCATCCTGGCGCATCACATCATCGGTGCATGGCTGCGTGGGAGGATCTTCCATATTGTTGGATGGCAGGAAACTCATCAACTCGCGGATCATCAGTACAACCTGTTCGTCGCTGTCGGCGGTGAAGTGCGCTACCCCGCTCTTTGAATTGTGCGACATTGCGCCGCCCAACTCCTCCATTGTAACCTCCTCATGCGTGACAGTTTTGATTACTTCAGGTCCGGTAACGAACATATAACTTGATTCCTTGACCATCAGAATAAAATCGGTCATTGCCGGGGAATAAACGGCGCCGCCGGCACAGGGACCGAGAATTGCCGAAATTTGCGGTATTACGCCGGACGCCATTACATTTCTGTAGAAAATATCGGCATAACCGGCGAGGCTTTCCACACCTTCCTGAATCCGCGCCCCACCCGAATCGTTGAGTCCGATAATCGGAGCTCCCATTCGCATTGCCATATCCATCACCTTTACAACCTTGTCGGCATTGGCTCTGCTCATGGTTCCGCCGAAAACGGTAAAGTCCTGGGCAAAGACAAATGCAAGCCGCCCGTCTATCTTTCCATAACCGGTTATCATCCCGTCGCCGGGAAATTTGTTATGACCCATTCCAAAATCGTGACACCGGTGCATTACCAGTTTGTCCAATTCAACAAACGTATTGACGTCGAGCAGCAGGAGAATTCTCTCACGCGCCGTCATTCTTCCGTTTTTATGGATTTTTGCAATTTTTTCAGCGCCACCGCCAAGTTCAGCCTTGCGGTTCTTCTCTTCAAAAAACTGATAACGTTCTTCTATTGTTTGCATGGAAAGTTGGTAAGTTGGTAAGTTGGTAAGTTGGTAAGCGCTATTTCGCTACTTCTTTATCAATATTCTCAAGTTTAATCATCAACTGATGGGCTTCCACTGTGTCGCCTTCCTTTACAAGGATTTCGAGGACGATTTTATCGCCGGTGGATTTGAATTCGCTTTGCATCTTCATGGCTTCAACAACGATGAGCGTTTGACCGGTTTCCACCACTTCGCCAACTGTTACGGGGATCTTAACGATTTTTCCGGGCATAGGCGACTGGATATGGTTGACGCCTTCGGGCTCCTGACCCTGATTGCGGTTTTTAATATATTTTGATTCGGCGTCAACTATCTCTACATTGAACGATTTGGCGAAAGTATTCACGAGGTACTTTTTACTCGATTCGCCTTCGATAAGTTCAACATTATAGGAATGTCCATTATAGATAATCGAATATACTCCATTCTCCACTTCAACAATGTCGAGGTCATATTTTTGGTTATCCACTGCAATCAGCGCTCTGGTTCCAACCCTGTTGAGTAATTCAATTTTTGCTGTGCGGTGGTCAATACTTATTTCGTATGCCATGATCAGTTTTTATAAGCGTAAAACATTTCTTTTCCTGCCAAAATCCTTCCAGTTCGATCCAAGTTCTTCGGTGTATTTTTGTGGCTGAACCTCTGCAAGTTTATCAATATAATCAATAAAAGCCGTTATAAATGCCATATCTTCGCATTCTGTGCCACATAATTTCGATGTGAATAATCTTTGATGGTTATCTTCAATAAAATGGGTATTGTACTTTCCTTCAATAAATTCAGGAGTATCCATTATCCGTTCGAGAAATTTGATAGAAGTTTTAACCCCGGTGATTTTATATTCATACAAAGCGCGGCGCATCCTCGCAATAGATTCCTTTCGGGTTTTGCCCCAGGTGATCAGCTTACAGATCATCGGATCATAATGCATAGGAATCTCATAGCCTTCATAAACATAACCATCGTAACGCACTCCAAGACCCAGAGGAACTGAAATATGTTTGATCACGCCCGGATTCGGCATGAAGTTGTTTTCTGTATCTTCAGCATAAATCCGGCATTGTATAGCGTGACCGTGCTGCTGCAAATCCTCCTGACTGAATGAAAGAGAAAGTCCGTTGGCAATGTTGATCTGCTCTTTAACAAGGTCAACGCCAACAACGCGCTCTGTAACCGGATGTTCAACCTGAAGGCGGGTATTCATCTCGAGAAAATAATAATCAAGCTGGTCGCTTACGATGAATTCAATAGTTCCCGCCCCTTCATAATTTACTGCCTTTGCCGCTGCAACAGCCTTTTCGCCCATCTCTTTCCTGAGTTCTGGGTTCATCAGCGGCGAAGGAGTTTCCTCTATCACTTTTTGATGGCGCCGCTGAATGGAACATTCGCGCTCAAACAGGTGAACAACATTTCCATGCTGGTCAGCCAGTATCTGAAATTCGATGTGGTGTGGCGATTCAATGTACTTTTCTATGTAAACTGAATCATCGCCAAAGGCGTTCATTGCTTCCGATTTTGCCATTCGTAGCGATGGCAGCAGGTCGCTCATGGTTTTAACATGCCGCATCCCTTTTCCTCCGCCGCCCGCCGAAGCTTTTATCATAACCGGAAATCCGATTTCATTGACCACTTCTATGGCTTTTGCCTCATCGGAGAGTTTCTCGGTGGTTCCAGGAACTACCGGCACTCCCGAAGCTATCATGGTTTGGCGCGCCGTTATTTTATCGCCCATCGTGCGGATTGCATAAGCGTCGGGACCTATGAATTTGATTCCTTCAGCCTTGCATCGTTCAGAAAAACCTGCATTCTCCGAAAGAAATCCATAACCAGGATGGATGGCGTCAGCGCCAGATTTCTTTGCTACGCCGATGATGGTCTCAATGTTAAGATAGCTATCCCTCGATGGCGCCGGACCAATGCAGTATGCTTCGTCGGCATACCTCACATGCATTGCTTTCCGGTCGGCGTCGGAAAACACGGCTACCGTAATAAGCCCCAGTTCGCGGCAGGAACGCATAACCCTAACCGCAATTTCACCCCGGTTGGCAACCAGTACCTTTTTTATCATAACTTTATTGAATTTCTATTTAAATCAATTCTAAACAGTTGACAAAACTATTAAAAATTATATTGCGACGGGAATATATATTGATATTTATTGATATTTAACATAAACTGCACAGGTGCCGCCTATGCGGATCCCAGGCGAATGAATATATGCAACGTTGTTGTTGTTGACACTACCGGTTGGGAATTGATCTCGGAAATCACCCGTGAATCGACAGATCAGATGGCGATTCGGCTCAACTCGGCAGCAAGCAGAAAAATAATTTACAGTTTTATATTTGTATTATA
>JAPLDO010000156.1 GCA_026391715.1 Bacteroidota bacterium | reverse complement strand
TAAATATTCTGTCCATTGAAATCAATTTTGTTACTTTGTGTTTGCATAGGTCTGGTTTTTTATGGTTTATAGTTTGTACCTTAAAACTACTAAATTTCCAGACTTATGCTTCATTTTGCAAACATAGGGCCTTCGGGGTTTTACAAAAACTATATAAAAGGTTGGTTGGTTGCCAAATCCCGAAGGGATAACATGATTATAGATTGAAAAAATTGGTTTTGCAACAGAATCCCGAAGGGATTTTACCTTTATAGAAATCAATTCATGGCTATTGTGCGACTCCTGCGGAGTCGTAGATTTATCAGTTCTCTTTTTCCTATAAATGTTTGATGCCTTCGGCATCGGCTTTTGTTTATCATTCATTAAAAAACGATCAATTTTTTCAATCACTTTCTTTTAAAGCCCCTCCCTTTTTGGGGAGGGGTAGGGGTGGGGTCAGCCCCTCCCTTTTTGGGGAGGGGTTGGGGTGGGGTCTAAAACTTCACCTGCAACCTCAGTGTAAGCGTATTTTGCTTGATTACATTGCTGTAGTCATAAACGCCGGTTTCACCGTTTACAGTATATGAAGAGGTTACATTTCCGATGCCTTTGGCGTCAACTCCAACCTTTTTATTCAGTGGAATTTCGTAGCCAAGCATAATTTTAATGTTATCGTCAAAGAAATAGGAGTAGGCAAGAGTTATTGTTTCGTATTTGATATCGCCCGCGTTACTCTTCAGGTTATTAACAACTACGGTTTTGGTTTGCGCATTTGTTGCAACAACAGGATCGGTTCCGGCGTAAGTGAATTTATCGGTTACAGTAGTCTTTATCCCGACATCCCATTTTGCAAGACCAATCTGGTCGGAAGAGACCTTTGTATTTGGATCATAATAGTCATACCGAACAGCTACCTGGTGATGCTTGCCAATATTTTTTATCAGATAGATGTAGTAACCATTGAAATTTTTCTCAATGGCTGGTTTGCTGTTTAAAGTATTTGTGGTAAGGGTGGTTAAGGTTAGGGTGTCATTTTTAATTGCAGATGTCATCGGACTTATTACGCTCGTTTTTGAGGTATATCCGGGCGTACCGTTAATACCAAAAATATATTCTCCTTTCAGGGCAAGACCGCCAAGGAAGTCAAAATAGAGCTGGGCTTCAAAACCTACCCAGTTTTTTCTGATCAGCTTGCCGATGTTGTCAAGCGATTTATTGTAGGAATAATCCGATTTGAGAACATCAGTTGTGTTGGCTTTTATCATTCCATAATAACCATGAGCGCCGATTCCCAGCGCGCCAATCTGTCCAAGTTTGAAGGTATAGGTTACGCGCCCCATCAGGTCTTTGTGATTGTCAAAATCGTTGTTAAGCGGATTAATGTTTACGCCTGCGGCATCGGGAATGGTAAGCCCGTCATTGCCATTGAACAATGCCAGTTGCACTTTCAAAGGAATTTTAGGAGGAGCAATTTCCAATTTGGCGCCGGTTGCGCGCTCGTCGGGGTAAATAGCGCGGATCACTCGTGAACGCTCAGGCGCTTCGCGGCTGCTTGATGAATATTCTACCTCGTAGTTGGGTCTGTTGAACTTACCGGCATATATTGAAAAGGTTTTTAGCCATCGGTCATTCAATTGAACGTAAGCGTCTTTCAGGGTAATGTTGCCGGGAACAAAATCTGGCTGCAACACAAATACAACGCCGTCAACAGGTTCGTACTGAAATTTGATTCTGACTCTGCGGAGCATAAACACATCGGCAGGGTAGGCGCTCGACGCCTCATAATGCAGGTACTGAGCCTGGATATACCCCGATAGTTTGATTTTAGTCAGCTTGGCGAGATCGCCTTCGGCTGTAGCGATTCTTTCTTCAACGCCGCTGATCTTGTCGCGCAGCGTACTAACATTTTCTTTCAGGGTATCCTGTTCTTTTTTCAGGAGTTCAAACTGATTCTGCGCAAACATTGCCGACGACAGAAACGCCATCGCAAATATCAATCCCAATCTGAGAGAAATGGTTGTAAATTTTTTCATGAGTAAGGGTTTAAATTTCACGGCAAAGGTATTCCTGCCTGCCTTACCCAATGTTAACGAATGGTTACCGTTATATTAAATAATTGTTAAGCGTTCAAGTCTGGAATGTGATGGAAAACGACGCGCCGGGATTATTTTCAATCGTCACAATACCTTCAATCTGTCGGCTCAGTAACTGCACGATCTGAAGACCCATAGTCTTGACGTCTTCAATGGAAAATCCTTTTGGCAATCCGACGCCATCATCCTGAATGATCAGCCGATAGTGACTATTCTCGGGACCACAAAAAAATCCCAGAAAAATTTTACCCGCTTTTCCGTCAGGAAATGCATGCATATATGCATTACTAAGAAGTTCATTCACGATCAATCCCAAAGGTATTGAGGCGTCAATATTCATAACCGCTTCTTCGGCTTCAATGATTAATGTAACATCGCGTCGTCCGAAAGCGCCTGAAATTACCGCTGCCAGCGATCGGAGATACTCGGGAAAGGATATCTTTTCAAAATCGTGCGACCGGTATAGCATCTCATGAACCAAAGACATTGAACGAATCCTAAGTTGCAGATTTGTCAATGATTTCAATGCTGAGGGCTCTTTTATCTGTGTCATCTGCATATTGATAAGGCTGACCAGAATGGCAAAATTATTTTTTACCCGGTGATGAATCTCCTTCAGCAGATTTTCTTTTTGTTTGGTTCCTTCCATTATTTCAAACTCTTTAGTTTTGCGTTCCTGTATATCCCGCGTTACGCCAACCATTCCTTTAAATTCGCCGGTGGCGGCATTAAATAGCGGATTCATTACTGTTTCAACCCAAAAAGATGTTCCATCTTTTTTCAATGCTTTATAAACAAATTGCCTCTCTGATCTTGCGGTTATCATCTCTCTCTGTATTGCGGCAATATCTGCATGAAAATCGGGATTTGTGAGATCATTTGTAGTTTTGTTCAATATCTCTTTGCAGTCGTATCCATAAAGAGTAAGGCAGGCGGGTGAGGCATAGATTCGCTGCATATCGCTATTTATATGTGTAATAAAATCAATGGAGTTTTCCGAAAGAAAACGAAATTTCATCTCAGCTTCCTTTGTTTGCTGCTCCTTCAACTTACGCTCACTGATCTCTTGCGTTAAATGTTCGTGTGTCGTTTGCATACGATGTCGGGCGCGGTAGTTGTAAAAATAGATGAAACAAATCACAATTAGAACGATTCCGGCAACAATGGCAAGCACCCGCACAATGAAAAAGGGGAATTGTTGATTAGCAAGAGTCAGCGACTGGATTCGGTTTTTCTGACAGAGTCGCTTTCCCGATTCAACCTCCCGCTGTAATTTCTGGCGCGCCTCGATAATTCCAATATGAGTTTTGCTCTGCTCAACCAGCAATTCCTCATATAACGCCGCATATTGACGATAGTATTTGATTGTCTGCCTGAAATCGTTTTTTTTACTGTAATAAATGTAAAGATGTCGGTAGCCGTTCACGAGTATGTTCAACTGATTATTTTTTTTTGCCATCGCCATTCCAATGTTGAGATAAAACATGGCGGAATCAAGCTTGTTCAGATTAAAAAAATCACCTGCAATATTGATATATGAACTGCTGATATCAAACTGAATACCAATTTTATTTCTGATTTCCAATGCCTTTCGATTATAGAGCAGCGACATGGCAAAATTCTTTTTTTGATCATAAATGTGCCCAATTCGCGTATAAACCGATCCTAATATCCTTTCTGATTCAGGACTAAAACTTCCAAGAAGATCTTGGTAGTAGAGCAAAGCCTCGTCAAATTTTTTCTCATCCAGTAGAATTACCCCTTTGTAACTTCTTACCGCCAGTTCCTGCGTTTTATTTCCAGATTTCTGTAAAAATGAAATGGCATTCATAAGAAAGGATTCCGCTGTTTTATGGTCGCCTTGCAATTCATAAACAATTGCAAGGTTAGATAAACTCTGGCCCTGCTGTTCAAAATTTTTCATCTTTTGAGATAAACGCAAAGCCTGATTGAAAAAAACAATGGAGGATTCATAATGTTTCAATGACTGGTTTAAATATCCAATCTTTAATAGTGACTGGATAATTCCGATGGTATCATTTATATATTGGTAATTATTAGCCGCAGATAAGTATTGTTGCTGCGCCTGGAGGAAGTGTCGCCGGCGCGAAGAATAATCTCCGAGCGTTAAAAATACTTCGGCTTTAAGCGCCATATTTTTCTCTGCAACTGCAATCCGTAAGGCTTCATAAACATGGTAGAAAGCTTTTTCAGGTTCATGGTCCAGCCAAAACCTTGCAATTTCCAATAATTTCAGCGCTTTCCCCGATGTTCCCGTATTATCTGATTTCCCCCGAAGGCTATCCGTCCCAATCGCTTTTGGCAACTGCCGCTGCGCCATAACCGGAACAGACAACAGAATGGAAAATATGTACAGGGTCAGAAGACGCCTCCGCATTATGATCAGGATTACTTGTGCCGTCAAAGGTAAAAAAATTCAATCAGCGAATAGGTAGCCAATTGATCAGAATGAGGTCATCTGAAAATAATTTAGTACCATGTAACGCATAGTACCATTTTATGTATTATATTTGCAGCATGAACACAGAGAACCAGAATGCCCAGATGCGGAAAGGAGCGCTTGAATTGTGCATACTTTCCATTATTAATGAGAAGGACGCTTATGCTTCCGACATCATCGCGAGGCTGAAAGACGCCAGACTTATAGTGGTTGAAGGAACGCTTTACCCACTATTGACCCGTTTGAAAAACGACGGACTAACCATTTACCGATGGGAGGAATCGCGCTCAGGTCCGCCGCGGAAATATCACCAGATAACTCCGGATGGTAAAACCTTGCTCGAAGCGTTGAAAGCCGATTGGTTGGATTTGACTGCTTCTGTTGATAAACTTATTGGAAATTCGATTTAACCAAATAATGTAAAAGTAAATATCATGAAAAAAACAGTGATGATCAATATTAGCGGCATCTCTTTCCATATTGATGAGGACGCTTTCCAGTTGCTTAGCCAGTACATTGAAAGACTGAAATCTCATTTCTACGGACAGGAAAGCGCGGAAGAAATTCTCGGAGATATAGAATCGCGTATAGCCGAGATATTACAGTCGCAGCGCTCAGAAACAAAGCAGGTAGTAACGGTGGCTGACGTTATTGAAGTTATTGGGACAATGGGACAACCGTTTGAATTTGAACCGGCGGAAAATCCCCGGATGCAAACCGAAATCCCAGGCAGTGAAAAGGGAGACAAACGGTTTTTCCGTAATCCCGACGAAAAGATCATTGCCGGCGTTTGCTCAGGCATCGCAGCCTATTTTCACCTTGATCCGGTGTGGGTGCGGTTGATCTTCATTGTATTTATTGCGGCAGGCGGATCCGGGATTTTGTTATACATCGCGCTTTGGTTTGTTATACCGGAAGCCCAAAGGACAACTGAAAAATTGGAAATGCGAGGCGAGAAAATCAACATCTCCAATATCGAAAAATCAATTCGCGAAGAAGTTTCTGATCTGGGCAACCGGATTGGGAAAGCGGCAGGCAAATCCGCAGGAACTATCCGCAGGGCAGGTTCAGGCTCAGGCAGGATTTTTGAATCTATCGGTCTCATAATTAAATCGGCTCTGGGATGGTGCTGGAAAGTTATAATCATTCTGACCGGAATAATCCTTATGCTATTTGGTTTGAGTATTTTACTTGCTCTCACAGCTTATGTTTTCGGCTGGACTACCGGCATTTATGAAAATAATGAGTTTTCTTTACTGCCATTTCCGGCAATGGTCAGGATGTTGGTTGGTTGCAATATGCCGGTTGGATATCTCCAGATAATATTGATAGCGCTTCTCGGAATACCTTTTCTGGCGCTCTTTTACAACGGTTTGCGCATGGTTTTCCGTTTCGACAGAATTCGTTATCTCGGTCTCACAGCATTCAACATCTGGATTGTAACACTCTTTGCCGCTGCCTTTTTCGCGATGAAAATCTATAATCTCTATGAATTCAATGAAGAAAAACAGCTCTCCATTGCCCTCGAAAAACCTGACGCCGATACTTTGCATATTTCGTTGCTGGCAGATGATCCCGGCATGAAATATTTAAAATATGATAAATATGTGCTGGCAGGCGATTGGAAAACAGTTATCACTCGTGAAAAAGAATTTTTTTTACTCCCCCGGATACGTTTTGAGGAATCTCCTGATTCATTGTTTTCAGTTTCAGAAATCATCCTTGCTCGCGGAAAATCGAGGGCTGAAGCTCTGGAACATATAACCGGAATCCGTTATAACATTACTTCCAACAGCAACAGGCTAAACATTAGTCCTTATGCCCGTATTCCGATGGAAACGTGCTGGAGAGGACAGGGCGTAAATTTATTAATCAAGGTTCCCCGCGGAAAATATGTTCACCTTGACCGTCAGCTTTCTGACCTGAAACCTGATTGGTATTACATCTCCGATGCTCCCGGAGGAACTATTTTGCAGATGAAGGATTATTACCTTGAAGAGATCCGACCGGTTGAATAGATCACGAGGGACGAGGGACGAGGGACGAGGGACGAGGGACGAAGGACGAAGGACGAAAGGCGTCAGGAAAACATTTCCAGGACTTTTTTGACAGATTTAATTAACTGATCGATTTCCTCG
>JAPLDO010000255.1 GCA_026391715.1 Bacteroidota bacterium | reverse complement strand
CACCCATTTTTCTGAATACTTAATTATGAATAAAGACACCATTATTGGACTTGTCCTGATTTTCGGGATTTTTATCGGATTTAGCTACTGGATGGCGCCTTCGCAGGAAGTATTGCTGAACCAGAAAAGAAAATCCGATTCTATTTACTTAGAGACAAAAAGCCGTCGCGACGCTGAAATTAAGGCACAGGCGCGCGACCGCGCCATAGCTGCTGCAAAAGAAAAGGAAAAGGTTCGCGCAACCGGTCAAAAAATTGATTCCCTCTCTTATCTGCGGTTGACTTTGAAGGATGAACTTGGCGCTTTTGCTGTTTCTGCCATTGGGAAAGATACATCATACACTATTGAAAATGATGTATTTAAAATAAATATTGGTTCATTAGGCGGCAAAATTAACCATGTAGAGTTGAAGGATTACCTCACCTGGGATAAAAAACCACTGGTATTAATGGGTAAGGATTCACTTCGTTTCGGATTTTCATTTTTCTCCAATAACAGGGTCATCAACACAAACAAGCTCTATTTTCAACCTTTCCAGACTGATAGCAAAAATTCAGGGAAAGAAGGCATTGTTGTTTCAGGTAAAGATTCGGTTCAGTTCGGTTTGCGTCTTTTTGCATCTGCCACCGATTCAACATTCAACCCTAATAAATATATCGAATACATTTACACGGTCAAGGGTAATGAATATATGATCGGGTATCAGATTAAGTTTGTCAATATGGCGGAAATTATTGATCCGTCAACCAAATTCCTTGTATTAAACTGGAACGATAATCTTATCCGTCAGGAGAAAAGCCTGAATATGGAGCGTATAAATTCAGGAATCTATTATAAATATGCCGATGATAAAGTTGATAATTTATCGGAAGCAAAGGATGATGAGAAGAATCTGAAAAATGAGCGAATTAAATGGCTCTCTTTTAAGCAGCAGTTTTTTACGAGTACACTCATCGCCGGTCAGTATTTCAGCGATCCGAAACTTAAACAGGTAACGCTTCCGGGAGGTAAGAATTATCTGAAATCAATGGATGTGGAGGTAGGCGTTCCATATACACCCGGTGAAAACAAGCCCGTTTTCATGACGATGTATTTTGGCCCGAATAAATTTTACGGATTAAAAAAGTACAAACTTGATTTGGAGAAACAAATTCCTTTGGGATGGGGGTTTTTCCTGATGGCATGGATAAATATTTATGCAGTAATTCCGGTATTCACCTTCTTTGGAAATTTCGGCTGGAATTATGGCATCATTATTCTGATTCTCACCATTCTTTTGAAAATTATACTGTTCCCGATTGCGTTTAAAACCTACAAGTCATCAGCCAAGATGCGGGTATTAAAGCCCGATGTTGATGAACTGAGCCTGAAATTTCCAAAGAAGGAAGATGCCATGAAAAAGCAATCAGCCACAATGGAATTGTATAAAAAAGCCGGGGTGAATCCAATGGCTGGGTGCATTCCTCTTTTACTTCAGATGCCAATCCTTATTGCGATGTTCCGGTTTTTCCCCTCTTCAATTGAACTTCGGCAGCAGGCATTTCTATGGGCAGACGACCTCTCTTCTTATGATTCAATCTGGACGTTCCCCGGAGGATTCAGCATACCATATTATGGCGATCATGTTAGTCTTTTCGCACTTCTTATGACTATTTCAAGCGTTTTCTATACCAAACTGAATGATCAGATGATGGGATCTCAGCAATCACAGATGCCCGGTATGAAAACCATGATGTACCTGATGCCGGTGATGTTCCTTTTCTGGTTCAATGACTACTCCTCCGGGTTGAGTTACTATTATCTTCTGGCAAACCTGCTAACGTTTGCTCAAATTTATATTATTCGCTCCACCATTGATGAGAAGAAACTTCACGCACAAATTGAGGCAAATAAAAAGAAGACAGTGAAAAAGTCGGGATTCCAGAAACGTTTGGAAGACATGGCAAAGAAGCGTGGCTATCCGGTGAAAAAATAGTCATTCACTCATTTTATAACGGACTCATTAAAGTAATTCTGTCCAAAAAAAATTCACTTCAACCTTTAAATTGAACATAAAATGAAAAATACAGTAAAATTAGTTTTGATTCTGGTATTCATGTTTTCCACCAATCTGATCTTTAGTCAAAAGTTGAAATCAGGAGATATGACAGCACTGAAAGGCCAAACGGCAATCAATATTCAGTACGACTATTCGAACATGGCTGTTGGTAAGTTTAAATCTGAAAGTGAATATGTTGCCGACCGTGTTGCAGAAATGAACAAAGAGATTGCCGGATCGGGCGATAATTGGGCAAAGTCATGGGTTAATGACCGCACTTCCAAATTTCAACCTGCGTTTGAAAGTGAACTGAATAGCAAACTTAAGGATGAAAAGGTAGTGGCAGGCGAAAACAATCAGGCAGCAAAATACACCCTGATCATACATACCACATTTACGGAACCCGGATGGAATGTTGGCCTTGCACGCGATTACGCTCACATAAACATCGAAGTTGCATTGGTTGAAACGGCGGCGAAAGACAAGCCGCTTGCGATTATTTCCATGGATAAACTTAAGGACGTCGGCGGGGGTTTTGTTTTTGATACCGGATCCCGACTTAAGAGCTGCTATGAAAGGGCTGGTACAAACCTAGGCAAATTCCTTATTAAAAATGCTTTTTGATATTTTGATAAATATATAAAGAGGAGTCCGCTCTGAAAAGGAAACAATTTGGACTAAAGTCCAGTAACTATCTGGTTATCAATTGCCACGACCTTAAGGTCGTGGCAATTCAAGTTGCTGACATTCCGGGCTTTAGCCAAATTTTGATTTTTCTAACCACTTTTCGGAGTGGACTCAAATAAGTTGTTTTACATGTTCCTGACTGTCAGGTGAAGCTCTTCGCTCCATAACCATTACAGTTACTTCATCACTATTACGACTTCATCCGCAACCACATGATACATCTCTACCACTATCTACTTAAGTTTCTGTCCCTCTTCGACAGTTCATTTTCATTCATCTCTTATATTAACACATGATGCGCTTCTTTCATCGCCCGTTTTCCCTGTCCGCTCAACACCTCCCGCGTTGTCGGGAAGCGCCGCAGGGCGGTTTGATAGGTACTCCTGTTAGCCCCTATCGGTGGATCAGTCCTGCTACTCATTGCTTCTTCTTGGTTTTCTGTGAGGCTTCTGTTTATCTATAACAACTCGTTTCTCTCCATTCTGATTCAATTTGTTTGCAGCCCACCATCTTGTTTACAGCAAGCTCACTTATGTTAACGGAAGTTTTAGTTCCCGGTCGTTTAGTGTGCGTCTGGGCGCACCTCAGTCTTTGAGGCAACGGACAGAAAATCCATTACTACCATCACCCCAGCCCGTGAACAAATAGCCAACGTCATTGAACACAAACCGGTTCCATGCATCGCTCGTACTGGTATCAGAACACCACCAACTGCCGTATTGGCCAATTTGGTTGAACTGCCCATCGGGTGAGTGGCCGCCTGCCGGGACGGCTGAAAACCCACTTTCGTTGGTTGCCCCGGCATTGGGGGAATACCATAACCCTGTGCCGGCTTGTAATGTGCCGGTAGTTTTCATTTTCCCGCCGGACACCAAGTCTCCTCCAAGAAAACCTGAAATGACATTCCATTGCGCCTTCATCGGAATATGCCATCCAGATGGGCAGATTCCCTGAACTCCGGCAGTGGAGGCATATGTCATCATTTCATTCCATTGGTACAGTCCACCATAAATGACACAATTTGATTCCAGATCATTGTAGCAATATTTCTCAATAACACCGTTGTTTGTTTGTACCAGTGCGCCATCTATCCTTGTTCCGATATTTAGGTTTTCCTTCAACCAGCATTGCGATCCAATCTGCACCGTATTGTAAACCTGCCCTCCGTAAGTCACTGTAGGCGTTCCGGGGCATGGAATGCCACCTGCCAAAACAGTCAAGACAATCAGGTTTGAGGTTGCCGGATTTCCCGAAACACAACTGAGGCCCGAGGTCAACAGACATTTTATGCTGTCGTTGTTTGCGGGGATATAAGAATATGTTGCGCTGTTCATGCCAACATTGATGCCGTTCTTTTTCCACTGGTACACTGGAGAAACGCCTCCATTAACGGGGCTTGCCGTAAAGATGACGGTGGAACCGGAGGTAACGGGATTTGCCGATGCACTGATACTTATACTCACGGGCAGTGGAGGGGTCGCGCCCACATTCCAGTTACCATTAAATGTACACTGATGACTGTCAGTTATCGTCACCGAATAATTATTGGCGCATAATCCTGATATATCCTCTGTCATCGCGCCATTACTCCATATAAAGGAATAAGGTGGGGTACCTCCTGAAACTGATATATTTATCCCGCCATTACACATGTTAATACAAGTAGCGGGTGTAATAAGTATATTGTCACTAATAATCAAGGTTTGAGGGGAATGTAATTCCCTTCCTGTTCTTACATCACAGCCATGGGAATCAGTTACTGTCAGGTGATATAATCCCTGGCAAAGGCCTGTAATATCCGGGGTAGTTGCAGAAAAACCATTGGGTCCCTGCCAAAAGTAAGTATATGGCGGAGTTCCTCCGGAAGTTGAAATCGTTGTTACACTTCCATCACAAGACATATCACACAAAGTGGAATCCATAACACCCGTCCAAGATAACTCCCCACTTTCCGTCAAATGCCAGCTATCCACGATAGTTGACAAGTTTGCATCAGTTAAAGTAATTGAATAATCACCCCCCGACCACAGGTTATTTAAATCTTCTGTTGTGGCGCCATTGCTCCATAAATACGTATATGGTGGGATACCACCTGAAGGCGTAACATCAATAGAACCCGGTTCGCACCCGATGTAATCCGTAACAATTGCAGTAAGTGAAAGGGATGAATTAATGTGCATGACAATGGTATTTGAAAGCGACGGATTTCCCGAAGTACAAACCTGGTTTGAAAATAACAAGCAAGTGATGCTATCAAGATTTGCAGGCGTGTATGTATAAGCGGGAAGGTTAGTTCCCGCGTTATTCCCATTTGCTTTCCATTGATAAACCGGATTGCTTCCTCCGTTAACAGGGGATGCAGTAAATGTCACAGAGGTTCCTGCATTTACGGGATTTGCAGAGGCAGCAATGGTAATTCCCGCTGTTACCGTAGGGTTCACGGACATGCTGATGGCGTTAGACGTTGCCGGGTTCCCGCTGGCGCAAAGAACATTGGAGGTCAACACACAGGTAATCGCGTCGTTGTTTGCCGGGGAATAGGAATAGGTTGTACCTGTTGCGCCTGAAATAACTGAACCATTCACTTTCCATTGGAATGTCGGTGATGTCCCGCTATTGCTTACCGAGCTTGAAAAAATGACCGAAGTTCCGGCACATACCGGGTTGGCTGAAGCCGAAATTGAGACGCCGACAACTACTGAAGGCGAAAGCGTTATCGTGAGGCAACTCATCATACTCCGGTAGCAATCATTGTATGCAGCCACGCAAATAACTCCGCCAACGGAGCCGAAGGCGACAGTAATGTTCGTAGTTCCCTGACCTGCCGCGATGGAAGCGCCAGAGGGAACAGTCCAGTGATAACCGGAGGCGTTGGTAACGGCTGCTATCGAATAGGTAATTCCGGTTGCATTTGCGCAGAGCGCGACATTTCCACTAATTGAACCTGGCGTAACCAACATCCCGGTATTACCCATTGGAATCCATCCGGCGCCGTTAAAGTATTGCATGTCATTGCAATCACTATTATAAATCAATAATCCGAATGCAGGGGAAACAATGCTATTCCGCTGCGTTGTTGTCATCCTTGGCGGTAAAAGTCCTTTGCTGGAAGACTTGATATCAAGCATTGCCGAGTTGTTTGGCGCGGTGCCATCGGCATTGATGCCAACCTGGGCGATTCCGCTGATCCCGGCGAGTAGAAACAGCATTAAAAAAGTTAGTGTGTTTTTCATGGATACCAGATTAATTGTGAATAATTTAACGTGAGTTTGGTTATGGTAAAAACATAACAAATAATTGGTAATGAATTATTTAGCAAAAATAAAAAGAAAAATAGCTGATGCAAGAGAACGTTGATTAAAATCCGTTTTCTTCATATTGGCTGAAAATCGTACCTTGCAGCCTTAACTTTTTAAACCATCAGTTTATGCAATTTACAGCGCTGCAAATCGCCGGTATGCTCAACGGCTCTGTTGAAGGAGACCCGCAAGCCATTGTAACAGGATTGTCAAAAATTGAAGAGGGCGAGGTCGGAACTCTCTCGTTTCTTTCAAATCCTTTATATACGCCCTATATTTACGGAACAAAAGCCTCCATCGTAATTGTAAACAATACATTTACTCCGGAACGCCCCGTATCGGCTACGCTAATCCGCGTTGAAGCTGCCGATATTGCCTTTTCAAAGTTGCTCGAATTTTACAACCAGATCAAAAACGACCGGAAAGGAATATCGAAACTAAGCGCTATTGCCGAATCAGCGGTAATTGGCGAATCGGTTTATGCAGGAGAATTTGTGGTGATAGGCGAGAACGTAACCATCGGGAATAATGTGAAGTTATATCCGCATGTTTTTATTGACAACAATACTACAATCGGCGATAACACAGTTTTGTTTGCCGGAGTGAAAATATATTCCGATAACAAAATCGGACGAAACTGCATTATTCATGCCGGAACTGTTATTGGCAGCGACGGATTCAGGTTTAACCAGCAGGATGGCTTGAATATCAAGGTGCCGCAAATCGGAAATGTAATTATTGAAGATGATGTGGAGATGGGATCAAACTGCACTATTGACCGCGCAACATTCGGATCCACGATTATCCGCAAAGGCGTGAAATTTGATAACCAGATTCATGTTGCCCATAATGTTGAAGTTGGCGAAAACACCTGCATTGCAGCCGGAACAGGTATTGCAGGCTCCACCAAAGTCGGAAAAAACTGCATGATCAGCGGACATGTTTCGATGACCGGTCACATCACAATTGCCGATGGAACGATACTTGGCGGCGCCACCGGCGTTTCTAAAAGCCTCACAAAACCTGGCGAAATGTATCTTGGCGTACCCGCGTTGGAGGTTTCAAAATACCGCCGTTCCACCGCCATTTTCAGAAATCTTCCGGAACTTGCGAAACGAGTTGACAAACTTGAAAAAGAACGCAAACAGATATGAGTCCTTTACGAAAATTCGGTCAAAACACTTTTGTACCCACAGAATTTATTCAGGGCGCATTTAGCCTGGCGGCATGGCAGACTATTTTTATCATTCTTTTCCTTCTGATATCAGTAACCGCAATCTCCCAGGAAAATCAAATAAAAACCAGTGATTCACTTCAGGCAGAACTGCTATCGGTTCATTCCAGACAGTTAAGGGAAATGGAAGATGTTCGCATCAGGGATTCATTTCAACGGGCAGATCTCGACAAACAGATCACCGCACTGAAAGCGAATGAAAAAAGTAAAAGGCAGGAGTTGCTGAAACAGATTGCAGCAATGAATGTCCGTGATTCTCTCAGAGTGGACCGTTTAAAGCGCCGGATTGATTCACTTAAACTGGTTGCCAAGGGATTCCCGGTGGTACTGCCTCCAAATGATACGCTTTTTTTTATTTTCAACAAAGTTGGAAGCTTTTCCCCGCGCGAACGTGCAAGGGCAGTTAGCCAACGGATCAAGACCCTTGCCGACGAACTTTTGTTCAAAGCCGATTCACTGAAACTTGCTTCCACTGAACAATCCGTTGATATTATATACGGAGAAATTATAATCGTCAGCATCACCGAATCTGACGCCTTATGGATGAGCTCTACCGAAGAGAAACTGGCTTCAGATTATAAAAAAGTTATCGGAGATTCAATAATCAGTTATCAAAAAGAGACCAGCCTGAAAACCATCCTGATAAAGGTTGCCCTTGCATTTCTGGTCATTGTTGTTCTTGTAGCAATCATCATGCTTATATCGTGGATTTTCAGATGGACCAAAAGAAAAATCGAATCACAAACCGGCAAACTCATCAAGGGGATAAAAATAAAGGATTATGAGTTGTTTGATATCCCAATGGAGATGAAAATCCTTTTCATTTTGAATACCATGGCAAAATGGCTGTTGGTTCTGATGGCTGTTTATATTTCATTGCCGGTGTTGTTTGGTCTTTTTCCATGGACGAAAAATTTTGCCACAATCCTACTTGCATATTTTCTTGATCCTCTGAAGGCTATTTTGAGAGCCTCTTGGGATTATTTGCCAAACCTGTTTACGATAATTGTTATAGTGGTTGTTTTCCGTTTTGTTCTGAAAGGGGTGAGGTATATTAAATATGAGATCGAAAAAGAGGTTTTACGGATACCTGGTTTTTATCCCGATCTTGCCAATCCGACTTACCAGATTATCCGCGCGCTGATATTTGCTTTTATGCTGGTGGTGATATTCCCGTTTCTTCCGGGATCAAAGAGTCCGGTTTTTCAAGGGGTTTCGGTTTTTCTTGGAATACTTTTCACTTTTGGTTCATCCGGTTCTTTAAGCAACCTGATAGCCGGTTTGGTAATAACTTACATGCGGTCATTCAAGGTAGGCGACCGCGTTAAAGTTGGCGAAATTACCGGCGACGTCATTGAAAAAGCGATGCTCGTAACCCGTGTAAGAACGATAAAAAATGAGATCATTTCCATTCCAAACTCCAGTATTCTTGGGAGTCATCTGATTAATTACAGCAGCGACGCCCGCGATCGCGGATTGATAATTTACACCACAATTACTATTGGTTATGACGCTCCCTGGCGACAGGTTCACCAACTGATGATTGACGCAGCGCTCGTTACCGAATTTATTGAGAAAGAACCCTCGCCTTTTGTTCTTCAAACCAGTCTTGAAGATTTTTATGTAAGCTACCAGATTAATGCCTATACAAGAGAGCCAAACCTTCAGGCTACAATCTATTCGAAACTTCATCAGAATATTCAGGATAAATTCAATGAAGCGGGGGTTGAGATTATGTCGCCCCATTACAAGGCGCACCGCGATGGAAACACAACAACTATTCCGTCGGATTATTTGCCAAAGGATTACAAAGCGCCTTCTTTCAGGATTTCAGAAACAGAAAAATAACCCGCTACTCGCCTGCCATGCCCTTGGAAGTTCAATGATTACTGCGAACTATTTGCAACTTTGAGGCATGTAAATGTTCCGGTAACATAGTCAACGCTTGCACCCGACGGAGTAGGAAAGGAGGTTTTAAACTGTCCCGTAAGTTTCATTGTGGCAACGTCGAAAGTACCTTTCAGGTAATCGCCGCTTGCAAAACTTCCCTGGGGAACAAAGGCAAAGTATTTATCAACCACCGAAGTAATTATGCTTGATAAATTAAAATCAAAAGTCTTTACGCGGTAGGTAGTATCGGTATCCCACTTCAAAGCGGTAAATTTATAAGTATTGATGACAAGCAATCCATTGAAGTTAAAAATACCGAATCGAACCAACTGATTCTGTGAAGTGGTTCCCTGCCACGTTCCAATCAATTCAGGATAATCGGGCTGGACAGGCGTTGGATCATCTTTTTTATTGCATGAAGTCGAAAGAATCGCAATAAATAGTCCGAGAAAAATGGTCGAAATGGAAACTTTTATTTTCATTGTGTCACCTGTTTTTTTGTATTAGGATTAACGAAAACCTGGAAAAATATTGTGTATTTTCATTTTTAGCGCCTACTAAATAACTGTACTGCGAACTGAATAAACCCCGATGTTCTGACCTTGCCATAAACTAATTATTTAAATAAAGAAGCCTTGACAAACCTTACTTAATATATTACCTTAGCGTCCGAAAAAAAAGCTGGCCCTGCATTTCTGAGATATGCCAGTATCTTCCAATTTCCTTCATTCTCTGAGAAAATTGAATACCAATTTACCCCATTATTTTTATTCACAAAAATTTCAATCATTACATTCACTAAAAAAACATGTTATGAAACAGCGCTTTTACAATTGGACAGGCAAACTTGTCACAAGGAGTTTGCTCATTGGAATTTTTTCTATTACAATGCTGTTGCCTTGCGCAACATTTTCACAGGTAAATTTCACTCAGACCACTGATGCTGATTTCAATCAGGGCGTGATAAACAATGTCATCGTTGCGAATAATAGCGTTTACTTAAAGAATGTCGCCAGCGATGTTGGATCATGGCTTACAGCAACTGTTCTTCCCCAAACGCTTAGCGGTCATAAGATTGCCTCCTGGACAGACCGCTATGCCTATCTTGTTGGAGGTTACAATGGGGTTGCCTGTTCAAATGCTGTATATTATGCATCAATTACCGGTAGCGGCATAAGTAGCTGGACTGCTCAGAGTTCGCTTCCTGTTGCATTGAAAGATCCAGCAGTCGTTACCGGCTCCAATACCATTTATGTAATTGGCGGGCGCGACGGAAGCCAGGTTTACAATACAATTTATTATGCTGAGATTTACTCCAACGGCACATTGGGAGCGTGGCAAACTTCGGCAATTACTTTGCCGGTCAATCTGTGGGGACATTCTGCGCTGTATCTGAAGGGATATATTTATATTACCGGCGGCTCAGGTTCCATGACAGAGACCACGGCGCTAAATAATGTGTATTATGCGAAAGTCAATGTTGACAATACAATTTCTGCCTTTTCAGCAGGAACTTCTTTGCCTGCCGCCCGCAACAAGCACAGTATGGTAACATACAACGGCAACCTTTATGTAATGGGCGGTTATAATAATGTGGGCGACAAAGCAAACACCGTGTATATTGCCAATCCGGGAATGAATGGATCGTTAGGTTCATGGACAGTAGGATCGGCGCTACCGGTAACCATAAGCAATCACGCTTCAGTTTCAACCAATGGCATAATTACTGTTATGGGAGGTGAAACGGCTTCGGGGCTAAGTAACACAGTCTATTATGCAAATGCAGATGCATCATCTCTCATTTGGCAAACCTCCTCAAATGCCATGTACGATATCACCAAGAATGCCTCCGCATTTGAGTCAAACGGTATTGTGTTTTACTCTGGCGGTACAAACCCATCGGGGTCGCCAATCTACAACTGCCGGTTCGCTCATCTTACCTTAACCGCAGATTATTGCAAACACGGGGCATTTGTTTCTATGCCTTTTAACCAGTTGGGGTCAGAGAGACTTATTAACTCATTGTCATTCACTTCTGCTTACGCCTCCCCTGCAAACTGCCAGGTTTCTTACCGGGTAGCCGGGAATGATGGTATCTGGGGCGACTGGTCGGCGCTGACAGCTACATCCCCGATCACGGTTAACCAAAGTAAAAGGTATTTGCAATATTCAGTGATTCTTACCGGATCAACCACGCAAAATTCCACTTTTCAGGATGCAACTCTCACCACTCCGGGAACGCAGTTAAGCGGAGATATCAGCGGGATTTCAACCTTTACCAAACTGCTTAGTCCCTACTGGGCTACCTCCGATATATGGTTTTCTTATGGAACGCATACCTTCGAGGCAGGCGCTACAATCCTCTTCCTCCCACAAACAGGGCTGACGGTAAGCCAGGCAAATGTGATTTGTAACGGGATAATAGCAGACTCGGTCAAATTCATGTACTTTACGAGCGAGACGGGGCAATGGAAGGGAGTCTATTTTGATCCCAACAGCGATAACGGTGTATCTTCACAGTTTAACTATACAGCAATTATTGGCGGCGGATATGGAAGTTGGTCAGCCAATCTTTATTGCAATTCATCGAATGAACCTTTATTATCCCATTGCAATATACGAAATTCCGGGGCTAATGGCTTAAATCTTAACCAGGCTAACATCAATATCCAGAATTCCTCGGTTCATGCAAATATGTCAAATGGGATCTATGCAAATATCTCCAATCCGACAATTCTCAACAGCTCCCTGTCCTACAACGGCGGAGCCGGGGTTTACCTGACTTCAACCGGTTCAGCGCCGACTTACAACGGGACCATCATTGATCACAATCTTTACGGACTCCGTTATGAAACCCCCAACACTAATTTTTATCCTCCGAATGGTAATCCTACGCTTACCGCCAATACTTACAACGGCATTGCAATCAACGGCGGCACAATCAATGGAACCAACCGCACATGGAACTATATTCCTTATGATTACATATTGCTGGGAACTGTACAACTCAACCAATACCCCGCAGTAAGATTAACAATAGAACCAGGAAATTCGATCAAATCGTTGCCAGGAGTGCAGATCCAGGTTTCATCCGGCGGTGAATTGTATGCGATTGGAACCAGTGACAGTCTGATCACATTCACTTCCCACAACGGTTTGGCAGGCGGTTGGGATGGCGTCTATTTCATGGATGGCAGCGATAGCTGGGGAGGGCAGTCTCAACTGGATTATTGTGTTATCGAAAAAGGGAATAGCTATAATTATTTTTCCGAAAATACAGTGCAGCCAAATCTTATCAATCATACCAAGGTACAGAATGCGGCGCTCGACGGCGCCAGGTACGCTTCCGCAAACGGTATTCCGAGCGGGTCCGTAACCAATAGTCAGTTCCTTAATAATGGACGGTATCCATTATACATTCTCGACTGTTACGCTGCCCCCCGGCACATCAGTAATACCTATTCGGGAAACGGAGTTAATACGATCGCGCTTGGCGGAGGCTCTTTTTCTGTAAATAGAACCATTTATTACGATGTAATTCCCTATTATGTTTTAAACGACCTGTTAATTCAAGGTTATGGCTCTCACCCGAGATTAACAATAAATCCTGGCGTGATCATGGAATTTGATTTGGGTAAAAAGCTACAGGTTGGAACATCGCCCTGTTGCTACGGTGGCGACCTGTGGGCCGAAGGCAAAGCCGACAGCGTCATTACTTTCAAACCACATAATAATCTGGTTGGCGGCTGGGGTGGAATTTACTTTCCAGATTACAGTAATGAATATGGCAGTACTTCTTCATTGAAATACTGTAGCGTCGTGAAAGGGGCTGCCTATAATATCAGTATTGAGGGTTCTACAGAACCTGCAATAGACCATTGTACATTGGATCAATCAGGAGGGGTTGGAATCAATATCAGCAGCTCTACGCTTAAATTAACGAACAGCGTCATCAGCAATTCAGCGTCGCATGGCATTGTTTGCCAAGCCAAGCGGGGTATGGGGCGGTCATTGCAGAATCACTCTAAAACCCGGAATAACGATGGCATCCCATATCATGTTTTTGGCGATATACGAATTACAGGATACGGTCTGCATCCAAGGCTTACCCTTCAACCCGGAGTCATCATGGCTTTTGAACCGGGAAAAAGCCTTCAGGTGGGTACAGCAACCTGTTGCTACGGTGGCGACCTGTATGCAGAAGGCAAAGCGGACAGTATAATTACTTTCAAACCATATAATAATCTGATTGGAGGCTGGGGTGGAATATATTTTACAGAATACAGTCATGAATATGGCAGTACTTCTTCACTGAAATACTGCCACATCCTGAAAGGGGCTACCTATAATATCAATATCGTAGGTTCCACAGAACCTCTAATGGACCATTGTACAGTGGATCAATCTGGAGGGGTTGGAATCAATATCAGCAGCTCTACGCTGAGATTTACAAACGGCGTCATAAGCAATTCTGCTTCTCATGGTATTGTTGGTCAGGCAATCACAGGACAAATCCTTTCCTCCCAGTTCCTTAATAACGGAGGATATCCGCTCAAATACAACGACTGGTCGTGCTCTACCTACATTCATGGCAATACATATTCAGGAAATACTTTAAATTATATTGCGCTTTCCGGCGGAACCTATACCAGTGACATAACCTACTACAACGATGGAATTCCTTATCATGTTCTGAGTGATATTGGAAGCGGGGTATGGGGCGGTCATTGCAGAATCACTCTAAAACCCGGAATAACGATGGCATTTGATCCGGGTTTCAAACTTTCGGTTGGAGGGGTTTATGCTTATGGAGCCGATTTGTATGCAGAAGGCTCTGCCGACAGCATTATCACCTTCAAACCTTATAACAATACGATCGGTGGATGGAATGGAATTGTTTTCACCGATTGGAATGACGACTGGGGGGGTACATCTTCGTTGAAATATTGCAACATCTCGAAGGCATTAACCAACAATATTTATTGCGGGGCTTCCAGCCAGCCAACGATTGATCATTGCACAATTTCAGAATCTACAGGGACGGGATTAACCATGAACAATTCTAATCTTACCATTAAAAATTCCACGTTCAGTTACAATGCCTCTTATGGGATCAGGTTTGATGGCGCAGGTACTGCAACCATTGGCAACACTACAGCTTTAACATGCAATATATTTAACAATGGCGGAGGATACCAGCTTTATAATAACTCGACGAGCAATATTAACGCACGATATAATTACTGGGGCGCCAACGACTCAACAATGGTGGCGCAAAGAATTTACGATAAATATGACAACTCAGTTGAAGGGATTGTTTATTTCGGACACTTTGCCCAGATACCTTCTTTATTAACGCCAACCACCCTGATGAACGGTACGGTAAAATATGCAAACACCGGGGCAAACCCGATGAAGAATGCAGTTATGGCGATAAAGGATTTTGCCGGAAGCCCAATTGCTACCGCTACCACGAATACTGCGGGAGTATATGCATTTAGTTCATTTCCGTCCGGAAACTACAAGATGTCAATCACGCCGGCAGCTCCCTGGGGTGGAGGAAATGCAACCGACGCGCTGCTTATCCTCAACCATTTTGCCATGATTGCCCCTCTCGCCGGTATTAGCCTCGCTACCGCCGATGTAAACGCAAGCCACACCATAAATGGCACCGACGCACTGTTTGTTTTGAGACGCTTTGCCGGCGCAATATCATCATTCCCCTCCGGCGATTACCTATATAATACCGATACGGTTTTTATGAATGGCAACCAGGTTACAAACAACTTTAAAATGGCATGCTTTGGCGATTGCAATCTCTCTTATGGACCTGCGAAAAAGTCCACTGAGTCGGTCGGACTTGTGCATGAAGGAATCATTTCCACTTCTTCCAATACCGAATTTGACTTTCCGGTGAAAATGAAATCCGGCATGCAGGCGGGAGCTATCTCGCTCGGTTTCTATTATCCTGAACAATACCTTGAGATCATGGGAGCCACTCTGTCAAATGGGAATAATAGCTTTTCATGGACAGCCAGCGATGGTTTGTTCATCATGGCTTGGGCTGATGTAAATGCTTTGAATATCGCCAATGACGAGGTAGTGGTTACACTCAAAATGAAATCAAAAGACCTTTCCGGGCTAACTGAAAGTATTGCCTTGCAACTTTATGAAGATTGCGAATTTGCCGATCCATCCGCTATGGTGAATCAATGGGTGGTACTTTCCGTTGAGGATATTGTTTCAGCCACTACCGGCATTGCCCGCGGGGAATCCGGCTTAGCTCTGTCAGTCAGCCCGAACCCGTTAAAGGATAAAACTTCAATCGAATTTTATCTTGACGAGGAGAGCATGGTTTCCATTAATCTTTACAGCCTGGTTGGAGCTTTGGTTGAAAATATCGGCGAAGCCGGTTATTGTTCAGGCAGACACGAGGTTCTCCTTGACGCGACCAATTTGCCAACTGGCGTTTATATGCTAAAAGTGGAAATTTCCAACCATAAACAGGTAAGCGCGAGATTGATCAAGTTAGTGGTATCGAGATAAAAATCGGAGCTATGAAAACACTGATTTTAAAAATAATACCACTTTTGTTTCTGGCGATGCTGACAACAATTTCCCAGGGACAAACGATCACAGCCACCGCCGGGACAATTACAAGCTGTCCCGGCGAAATCCAGGCGCCGCTTGATGTGACCAATTGCAATGGGATAGGGGCAATTTCGCTGGTTCTTTTTTTCGATAATACAGCTCTGACATTTATCGGTTATGAAAACCTTAATCCTGAACTTACATCCGGATATCTTGTAGTAAATTCTTTCGGAAACAAGGTAGTTATCAGTTGGGCAAATAGCGCGGCAGCCAATATCGGCAGTGGAACCCTGATGAAACTAAGGTTTACAACCAATACAACAGGAACAAGCAACCTTACATGGGATACCCAAACTCCCGGAAATTGCGAATTCAGTGGGTTATCTGGAAATATTCTCCCATCCGAATATGTGAACGGGACTGCAAATATCAATCAATCTCCATCCATAGTTTCCAATCCTTCAGATCAGTTTGCACTTGTGGGTCAGACAAGCGCTTTCAGCCTCTCCGCCTCTGGCGCCGGACTGGGCTTACAGTGGCAGGGAAGCGCCGACGGAGGCGCTACATGGAATGATCTTACTAACGAAGCCCCTTACTCAAATGTGTATGGATGGACTCTCTATATTTCCAACGTACAACTTTCACTGAACGGGTGCAAATATCGCTGTAAAGTTACAGGCGCCTGTTCCCCGTTTGTATATACAAATGCTGCTACGCTTACAGTTGCCAATCCAGTGATCACAGCGCTGCCGATAGCATCCTTTTGTCCGGATAACAACATCGCCGTTCCTGTTACAGTAACCAATTTCAACG
>JAPLDO010000104.1 GCA_026391715.1 Bacteroidota bacterium | reverse complement strand
CTGGAAGGTGGCTTTTGCCATAGAGGGGCGTCAGAATAATAGATGCACAGGATCTTCGCATTTGCCAGGAATGGAATATCTCCAATCACAGTGACCCAGAAATAAAGCGCTATTGCAATACTTAATAAAATCCAACCAAATGACTTGAATTTGGGTGGCAACAAAAACTTCGTTTTCATAAGTGGATGTTTTTAAATTCGCCCACAAATGTACGACATAAATTACATAATGTCAAGGATAATTTACATATTGTAAATTAAAATTAACACGATAATGATTATATCGAAGAAAATCTATCGCTGCTGGCGGCGTCATTGAAGTCCTCACCGTTTTCATGAATGCTTCAACAGTTGTTTTCCGGAATCTTTGTGTATACATAAATATTATCCCGGAGACCCGGCAATCTGGATGAACTCTATTGGGACCCCATTTTCTTCAATAAATGCAACGATATTACCTTCTGAAGGGCTATTCGGTTCAATGATCACCTTTTTGCCTTTGATTGCCTCATTGATATCAGCGACTTCAAATGCAACATGTGGAATTGTTTTTACTATCTCAGGTAAATTACAACCTGGTTCATACCTCATCCATTCGATCCCGTATTCACTTTTCTCAAATCCATAATGAAAACATTTATAGTCTTTTAGATAGACTTCACCTTCAATAGGTTTGCTGGTCGGAATGCCAAGATGGTGATACTTTAACTTCAGTGGTTTGCCCATATTTAAATTTCAATGATACTGTTGTGATTATCTTTTGTTTATGACATGGATTATTTTCGATTACCGGTTATCTTCCCAATTCCAGCAGCCATTTCCATCCGGTATTTACATCTGGTTGAGCAGCGTTGATTTCCCGCAGCGTCTGATTCCGGAGATAATCACGATAGTTTCACTGGTGATAATTTTTTCCGGAAAACTACGGGGGATGAAATTTTTATTCCACACCATTCTTTGCTGATCAAAAATCACTGTTTTTATGAGGTCTTTCATTTTTGGTGTATTTTGAAACTGACAACAAAGATAATCCATCTCATATTTTTAATGCACACATTTCAAACAAGGCTTCTATTATAAAATGAGGTTTTAATTGTTTAGCGGAATAATCCAACAATCAGCCTCCCCGTTAAATTGTTCAAGGAATTCTTGAAAATATTTCGGATATTGCTCTACTTTTGTCATTTGTCAAAGGCGCTAAAATATCAATTGACCGAAAGGGATAAGCAGTTAAATATTAATACAGACAAGTATAGTTATATATTATTATGATTTCAATAATCGTTGCAATTGCCGAAAACAATGCCATTGGAAAGGACAACGACCTGTTGTGGCATATTCCGGCTGACTTGAAGAGGTTTAAAAAAATCACGGCGGGACACACTGTTATCATGGGCAGACGCACCTTTGAATCGCTGCCGCGCCGACCCTTACCCAACCGCAGGAATATAGTAATTACCGATATCAGCGGCGAAGTATTTGACGGGTGTGAAATGGCTTGTTCAATTGAAGAAGCGCTTGCAAAATGTAATTCGTCGGAAGAAAATTTCGTAATCGGAGGCGCATCGGTTTACCGCCAGTTTCTACCATTTACCGATCGGTTATATCTGACGCTAATAAGAAAATCATATAAAGGAGACGTCTTTTTCCCGGGAATTGATTTTTTGCAATGGAAACTAATTTCCAGTGAAGATTTCCCCCCTGACCACCTCAATGAGTTCAGCTACTCAAACCAAATCTTCGACAGAATCCACTAACCTCTCGTCCCTCGTCCCTCGTCCTACGTCTTTCGTTTCTCCTTCTTCGCAGCCGGGAAAAGAATATTGTTTAGAATCAGGCGATAACCGGGAGAATTAGGATGCAGGTTCAAATCAGTTACGGGATCGCCAACCAGATGCTGGTAATCTTCAGGATCATGCCCGCCAAGAAAAGTCCAGGTTCCTTTGCCAAAGTCGCCATGAATATACCTTACCTCGTCGAGCGATTTGGTTTCACCGAGAATAACCACGTTTGATTTCACAAATTTCCTGTTGAAAGCCGTTGTTTGTCCCATGAATCCTTTTATCAGAGTTTCATGATCCTGGCAAAGCATGCTTGGAACCGGATCCCACTTTGCGGAAAAGTCGAACAGTGTGAAAAAATCATTGGTTTTATTGATATTTCTGGGTCTGGTTTCTGTAACGTCAATAGTTGAAATTTCATATTGATAAGGGTTTGTAACTATACTGAAATTTTCGAAAGCAAAACAGTTACCGAAATTCAACTTCGATTGCGCCTGCGGATCCGGAGGATCGCCGTCGAACATTACATCGCAGATATCAACGTTTTCGGCGGCAAGAGCAACATCGTAACTATCCGGCGCCGAACACATGGCAAACAGATAACCGCCGCCGGCTACAAATTCCCTGATTTTCAATGCTACAGCCAGTTTCATTTGTGACGCCTTGCTGAACCCAAGTTTTTTTGCAGTTGTTTCCTGTAGGTTCACATCCTCCTGATACCAGGGAAAATTTCTATATGCCGACCAGAATTTTCCATATTGACCTGTAAAATCCTCATGATGAAGATGCAGCCAGTCATAAACAGGCAGAACGCCGGCAATGACTTCTTCGTCGTACAAAACATCATAAGGAATTTCAGCATAGTTAAGAACCAGCGTTACTGCGTCGTCCCATGGCAATTTATTCTTTGGGGAATAAACTGCAATCTTAGGCGGTTTATGAAGTTTGATGGTTTCCATATTCACCTGCGGATCTGATATCTCCAAAAGGATTGCGGAAGCCTGGGCGTCAGCGATTATCTGGTAACTTACCCCCCTGATATTACATTCGCTTTCAAGTGTTTTATCGAACAGAAACATGAAACTCCCGCCCCTGTAATTTAGCAGCCAGCTTACTTCAACATCCTTTTGTAACACCCAATAAGCAATTCCATAAGCTTTCAAATGATTCTTCTGCGATTCATCCATCGGCACAAGAAGGTAAGCGCCACGAACCGATTGAAGGAATGTGGTGAGAAAAATAATAAGAATCAGACTTTTTATTTTAGAAAGGTACGTCATGGCGATCGTCGTTGTTCATCTTTGACTGAACAGTTCGTGTTCTCAATGAACCATCAAACGATTCATTGGCAGGAATAGTATTTTGAGGGGAATAATCAATATCGGCGTCAGCGAATTTTGCATATTTTGAAATAAACCTGAGCCTGACGTCTTTCAACGGACCATTCCTGTTCTTTGCGATAAGCACCTCGGCAACTCCGGCAGTTGAATCGCCCTGTTCATCGGTATCAATCTTATAATATTCAGGACGATATATAAAAAGAACCATATCGGCGTCCTGCTCAATGGAACCGGATTCACGCAAATCAGAAAGAATAGGTTTTGCGGCTGCGGCGCGCTTTTCTGAGGCGCGGCTTAGCTGCGATAATGCAATAACCGGAACATTCAGCTCTTTTGCCAATGTTTTCAGAGAGCGTGAGATACTGCTGATCTCCTGTTCCCGGTTTCCGCGGGTATCCTGGCTGCCCTGCATGAGCTGAAGGTAGTCGACAATAATCATCTGAACATCATGATGAGCTTTTAACCTGCGGCATTTTGCGCGAAGATCGAAAATGGACAATGCCGCAGTATCATCAATAAACAAAGGAGCGTCAATCAATGAAGTGATTCTGGCATTCAACTGCGCCCATTCATGATCTTCCATGTTTCCTTTACGCAATTTTTCCTGAGGAATTTCAGTCTCACTCGAAATCAATCGGGTAACCAATTGTACCGACGCCATTTCCAAAGAAAAAATCGCAACAGGTTTCCTGAAATCAATTGCCGCGTTACGCGCCATAGTCAGGGCAAATGCAGTTTTTCCCATACCCGGTCGCGAAGCGATGATTATCAGGTCTGATTTTTGCCACCCTGAAGTAATCCTGTCCAACTCAGTAAACCCCGAACCAACGCCTTTTAATTTGCCTTCCTGATTTCTACCGGCGGCAATTTCCTTGATAGCCTCCTTGATAATAGATTGCATATCCATGTAAGACTTGCCGATACTGGTTTCGCTTATAGCGAAAAGTCCCGTCTCGGCTTTGTCGAGCAGGTCAAATACATCAGTGGTGTCTTCATAAGCTTCTTTAATGATCTCTGAAGATACCCTTATCAGTTCCCTTTGAATGAATTTCTGAATGATAATCCTGGCATGAAATTCAATGTTGGCGGCAGAAGCAATACGGTTGGTAAGCATTGTAATGAAATAGGCGCCGCCGGCTATCTCAAGTTCGCCGCTTTTCCGCAATTCTTCTGTAACAGTTAATATGTCAACCGGCTCATTTTTTCCAAAAAGGCTCTTGATAGCATTAAATATGATCTGATGACTCTCTTTGTAAAATACCTCCGATTTCAGAATTTCAATAACTTCTGCCAGACGGTCGTTTTCGAGCATCATCGCGCCAAGAACAGTCTCTTCAAGATCGAGAGCCTGCGGAGGAATTTTTCCATGATCAAATATTGCTTCTCTCAATCCCGCGCTTCGGATTCGTTTTTTGGTGTTTTTTTCTTCCATTTGCCAAAATTAGAGCTAATACGGCTTCGTTTTTTATTCCGGTCTTTTTTATTTATCAACAATTACAAAGCAAACCTTAGAGCGATATGTACCCATTTGTGCCATAAACCCTGATGGTATTCGGGACTTAGAAAAAACTGTTCTATATCCAGACCAAAACCGTTGTTACTTATGGTGATTCCCGCGCTTCCTTTGAAAACAAATCGTGAGACGTCTTTAGAAGGGATGGTATAAACGCTTGATTTATTGAAAAAACCACCTTGCAGCGTGGCGTCGTACCCCACCAGTTGACCCGAGCCTTTAACGAAAAAATAGCATTGAAATTTCTTTAAACCTGATTGTACCGTTTGCCGCTTTTTTGAAATGCCGAGGTTGCTGAAGTAAGGATTCATCCAACCGGTTCTGAATAAAAAACCTCCGGAAATATTGGTATATAGCGTACCGAGATTTCCTTTCGCAGTAAGCTGCATGTCATAGTTTTTCGCTGATAATATACCTTTCTCAAAACCTAATGAATAATTCAAGACCAGATCATTCTTTACCTGGTACTCCCATCCAAGGGGTTCGTTGTTGCTGGGAACACTGTTGTGAAAGGATCGCTGCACCCATTCGCCATAAGAGCCGGGACCGATAATACCGAGATCAAGCTCGCTCGTTTGCCTCAATTTTCTTAAACGATCGTTGGTTATTTTGAAACATCCCAGAAATAAATAAGCCGAATAAGGCCTGTCTCCAAATAAAATACCGCCGGTTTTGGTTGTTGATGGCGTAAACATATTTTGCACAAGCGATAACCCGTAATAATTGATTCCTGAGCGCCAGTAAGGCGTCATCAACCTGCTTATTGGATTCATCTGCAAACCCGGAGCGATCAAATCAATCTTTATCCCGTTTGTGTAAAACCTGTCGGTATAATCAAGTATGTCGTTATCAAAATTGATCTGTAAAAACATCTCCCTGCTTAATTCTATCATTGATTCGAATGGTTTGTTATCAGTTTGGCTGAACAAATTTCTCCTGGTTATTGGTTCGTTCATATCGGGAATTATTCCTTGTGACCTGATTGAAGAGAGGCGTTCGATAAGGAGCGAGGTGTATGCTTTGTGCCGAAGCGTTGAATCTGCCTGATCAAGTGATTTGATTATGTGATTTTTTCGTTGCGATGATTTTACTTTGCTTTTCGTTTTCTCAGGGTGTGAGAAAAATCTTTTCCCGGCAGTCCCGGTTTTTTCCATTTTTGCCAACTGCATATCCGGAGCCGGTCTGTTGGCTTTGCCAATAACTGTTTCCTGAACGCTTTCATGGTTCTGGCAGCAGTTGAATAAAAGCAGAAGAAAAATGAATGTAAAACCGGGTCTCATTGTCGTTACAAAGATAACCATTTAACCCATTGACTGTTAAAACCTCGCCGAATCCTTGTTTCCTGGAGCGCCGTTTCATACGCTGAAAGTGTGCGACGCTTCAAATATTCTGTAAAATATAACGTTTTATTATGCAAATCCTTTCTGAATCGGTTATGAAGAATTCAGTTTCAATCATCTTCTTTCTGCTGTTATTTTGTCAAATACTGGCACAGAAAACATTGATGGTAGAGAAAATCGGAACTACCCGGCGTTATTTTTTTAAAGAGGAAGATTATTGCAAAATCAGGGCTGCCCGTCCCGATACCATGATTGCCGGTAAACTTTGGGATATTGGAGCTAATTCAATCACCATTTCCAGTATGCGTCCATATCAGGTCAGATTACAGGATATAACCTCAGTTTATAAGAAGTTTTATTTTCCGACAAAATTTGGCAGACTTATTGGAATAGGCGGCGTTGGAATCTTTGCTATTATTACAATTAACCACCTGATTAACAACGAACAGGTTTTCACTCCTGATATGTTCATTATTTCGGGATCTATGCTTGCATTAAGCGCTATCTCCTTGTCGTTGAGTGAAAAGCGGTGCCGGATTGGAAATTCATGGAAGGTAAAAATTCTCGATATCCGGATCAGATAGAGATCAGAACGAAACCAACTCTCTGATCAACCTCGTCATAACCGGTTCAACTGCGCTGGCGGCGTCAATTACATGTTCATGAGTAATAGTTTCAATTTTTCCGGGAACTCCCAGGTCGGAGATAACGGAAACAGCAAAACACTTTAAACCCATGTGACGGGCAGAAATTACTTCAGGAACTGTTGACATGCCAACTGCATCGGCTCCGATAATTCGGATATAGCGATATTCGGCAGGCGTTTCAAAAGTTGGTCCCGAAACCGCCGCATATACGCCTTTTTGAAGTTTTATATTCTGCTTCTTTGCAATTTCGAAGGCTTTTTCAATTAAGGCAGTATCGTAAGGGCATCCCATATCCGGGAATCGCGTTCCAATTTCGTCCTCATTTTTGCCGATAAGCGGATTATCTTTCATCAGGTTGATATGATCTTCAATCACCATGATATCCCCAACCTCAAATTCAGGGTTAACGCCGCCGCTCGCATTGGACAAAATGAGAAGGTTTATCCCGAGGAATTTCATAACCCTCACAGGGAACGTTATCTCCTGCATTGAATAACCTTCATAATAATGAAATCGTCCCTGCATGGCAACGATATTCTTTCCGCCCATCTTCCCGAATATCAGTTGTCCCTGATGACCGATAACAGTTGATACCGGAAAATTGGGAATCAATTTATATGGAATTGTGGTTTCAATGGCAATTTCATTTACCAGCCCGCCTAATCCTGTGCCGAGTATAATACCAATTTCGGGTTTATGGGTTATCTTTTTTTCAAGAAATTCGACTGTTTCTGCTATTTTCTTTAACATATTTTAAAATGGCTTCATCAAAAGTTGTTTTATCTGTTCCATGAAATTCGATTTTCATCGGTATGCAAAATAACGGTAAATTTTTAAAATAACCGACAAACTCCTGATATTTCAGCCGCATAACGTCTTTTTCGGTTGTAACCATTATCTTTTTCTGCGTAGGAAGATCCTTGAACCTGCCAATAATTTTTTCGATATCCTTTTGTGAATAGGGATGATGATCGGGGAATTTTTCCACCACCAGATCGCTGCACATCCGCTCAAGGCGCTCTCTGAGAGGATAATCGCTGGCAATGCCGGTAAAGAGAAGTATGTTGGTTATTTTTGCGGGAACTGGCATTTCATCAGTGGAAAAAACCGAAAACAACTCGCCGTAACTGATATACGAAAATAGCGCCTGCTGACGTGGCGACAAATTTAAATTTTCGAGAATCATCCGCTTGGTTATCGGAGAAAAAATCTTTGGCGTTTTAGTAATTACGATAATGTCGGCGCGAGAAGCCCCCGACCTGAATTCACGCAGAGTTCCTGAAGGAAGTGGATAATCATTGCAATAGAGCTTGTCGTAATCTGATAACAGAATTGACAAACCCGGCTTGACATAGCGGTGCTGAAATGCGTCGTCAAGCAGAATAACCTGAAGCTCCGGATGCTTTTCTAATATTAAGTTAATCCCACGTGTTCGTTTCTCATCCACTGTTACTATGACATCTTCAAATTTATTGACAAACTGCATGGGCTCATCGCCAATTTGCCTGGCGTCGGAAAGGTTGGAAGCCTCCACAAACCCTTTACTCTTGCGACCATACCCGCGACTAAGTGTTGCAATCTTATAGTGAGGCTGTAAAAGCCTGATTAAATATTCTATATGTGGAGTTTTTCCGGTTCCTCCCACAGAGAGATTGCCAACGCTGATAACCGGAAGTGGAAATAGTTTTGAAGGCAGAATATGAAAGTCAAAAAGGAGATTCCGAATATGAATTATGAGACCATAACATATTGCCAGAGGAAAAAGAAGTATTTGAAGAAACCTTGTCATAGTTAAGGCATCTAAATTATAAAATAAAACCATTCGGAGGCAATATGTTATGCCTTGATAAAACAAAATTATTCTTCAAGTCGCATGTGAAGTACTC
>JAPLDO010000220.1 GCA_026391715.1 Bacteroidota bacterium | reverse complement strand
TTTTTTATTTCGAACCCGATGAGCATGTTCAGCCTGGAATCAGTGAAAACAGGAGGGATTCCGGTGGTGTCGGTTGGAGTAACCGGATAATTGGTGATATCGTCATTTTTCCTGCAGGAAACGGCAAGGATCAGACACCCTGCGAGTATGATTGCTAAGCGATGTATCTTCATAGAATTGTTTATTTAAAAGAAATTAATACCCTGCATATCCGGTGAAAATCTCCTGGGCGTCTATATAGATAATAACTTCTGTTGCTGTAGTGGAGGAGGATTTATAAATGTTATAGTAGTACTGAAAAGAGGGGCAGAGGTTTCCAGGCTGGGTGGACTGAGGTGACCCGTAAGCGAAACCGGTTTGGGTCGAGGGACCGTTAAAACAGTCGGCGCTGCAAACGTAGGATTTGCCCGAATTTACCTGATTCAGATTCGAACCGATCATCAAGCTCGTTCCATTCAGTGTGGACCAGGGATTGAAATTGGCAGTGCAGTTGAACCGGGTATAAAGGCTGATATTTCCTGAAGGAAGATAATGACTTACCACAACCGGGACCCCCACCTGACCGATCACATAAACTGCCCCCGAGCTGTATGCTTGTGCATTGACCGAGAAGCTATACTTAAATGGAGAAGCGCCCCCAACGGCGTTTGATCCGTATGACAAGCCATAATTAGTCTGCAGGTTTTCCCATTTGTTCTGGCTCGAATGCCACTGACCTACGCGAGGTACGTCCACGTAAAAGGTATTGCTGTTAGGCGTGCTGTATACGTTCCTGCTATCGCATCCCGGGAAGATATTCATATAATCGCTCAGCAATACACCCCATTGCCATGACAGGCAGAAGCTTGCAAAACACACCTTGCAACTGTCGGTCTTTACAGGTGATGTGATCGAAGGGTCGCGTGGATTGTACCACAGGGGAGTAACGCTGCCGGATCCCTGCCCGGTTGTAGTATGAGGCCAGGTCGGAGCTATGGTAAAAGGAATGTTGCCCCCGGCGGTTCCCGGATCAATTGAGAAATGATAGATGTGGTATTGGTTGTCGGGGGCGCAGATCAAGTTGCCGTTATTGGACCAGAGGGTATATGGGATACGGGATTTGGCTAATTGTGTGATCCATGGCGTCCATCCGGAAGCTCCTCCTGCAACCACGACGGGAGGAGAACTACAGTAATTCCTGGGAACGAACATTGTCCCCCAGATCGCGTTGTCATTTGCCCCGTATGAATTACGAATAACATGGGCTGTAAACTGTGCCCTTGCCATAATACCGAAAATGGTAGTATTGGGAGCCATATTCAGTCCCGACCAGTTGATATCATTCACCCACCTGTTTTGAGTCCGGTACTCATCGAAGCTCAGCAGCATGTAGGCGGCTGCCTCCAGCAATGCATCTGCCTCCTGGAGCGCGGCCGGAACGACCGTATTATTCCAGAACGACTGTGCCTGAAGAGTGTCCGAATCTTTCAACACATTCATCTTTACGGTTGCAGCCATCATCTGGTAATTCAGGATTGAATAAAAATAGCTTTCAAGGATCAGGTAGGTGTTCATCATATTGACCGAATCAGGACTGCCATTCCGCCGGTAACTGACGGAGTCGAACGAGTGTACCAGTACCTTTGCAAAAGTCATCAGGCAGCCCGTATCAAACGGGATAGTAGGACAAATCAAAAGGTAAAGGGCGTTGAAATCATTATCCAGGAACGGCGTGGTGATATTGGCCGAATCAAAGGTATTAACAGCGGGGGTGTTCTTGGTAGTCATGTAATTGTCGTTATAGCCCGGTACATTGTTCTGGTATTTCACCCCGGCCTGCATCAGGTTGCTCAGTTGCTGGATTCTTGACGTTATATCAGCCATATAAGGTATTGCCTCGGCTGAGTTGATCTGATTGTTAATGAGAGAAGTACTATAATCGAGTTCTGACGCCAGATTGGTAATCTGTATGTCCAGCAAACTATCCTGCCGACTGAGATTATTCAGCTTTGCGAATGTAGATGAAAAATCCATCTTATGAAAACTAAACCCCTTAAGGAATTCAATGCAATCAAATACCCCGATAAATTTGTCCATGGGATCGAACGGCAAACCTCCTCCAAAGGTTTGAGTGAGCAGGTGACCGGTCCGGTGAAGTTGATTGCTCCTCTCATAGTCAGACATAAGGATCGGCATGGCGCCTGTAAAAAGAGCCGGGAGATGGGTTGTGTCACCCGGAGGATTAGGCGTCACCTCGGGGTCCGGATTTTTTTTACATGCACAGAGTGCAATCAGGCAGATAACCGGTACGATATAAAATGATTTCATGATACGATAGTTGTTTGTGAAACCTTGACTGAATATTTCTATACAAATATAAAGGATGATCAAGCTGTATTACAGAAACCCGGTGAATAAACAGAATTTACCAGAGCCTCATATTCTGATATTTATAAAAATTAAGTAGTTTTTAAGTACCTTCATTTCTGTGGATTTATTTATTAAGACAACAATTTTTAGTCAATGGTTGTAAATTTACGCAACAAAATATTTTAACAAAGGAAAGTCATCCGTTTCGTTCACTTAAAATTAATCCATTATGACGAAGACAACATCCGTTTTTCTTGCAGGGCTTCTTTGCTTAATTATCTGCATACCTGTTGAACTTTCAGCCCAGGTCACTGTAACCGGCTCCACCGGTGCAAACTCAACCTATGGAACATTAAAAGCGGCATTTGACGCCATAAATTCAAATGCAAATCAAAGCAACAATAATATCGTTATCACGATTACCGCGAACACAACCGAAACTGCGACGGCAAGCTTGACAGGACATTCGACAAATTCCTGGGCTTCATTAACAATATATCCGACAGCCACTGTAACAATCAGCGGTGCAGTTGCCGGGTCACTGATTCAACTCGACGGAGCCGATTATGTTACCATTGACGGAAGTATCAGTCAAACAGGCGCCACTGTAAATATGACGATAGAGAACACGAGTACATCATCCGATGCCGGAACCTCAACAGTCAGTTTCATTAATGATGCCAATGTGAATACCCTCCAGGACTGCAATGTTCTGGGATCCTCAATGGCTGCTAACGGAGGGATTATCTATTTCGGCTCCGGAAGCGATTTAGGGAATAACAATAACATCGTGAGCAATTGCAACATCAGCCATAGCGGATCAAACAGACCTGTGAATGCGCTTTATTCAACAAGTACCAGCGGAGTAAACTCTCAAAACACCATTGCATCAAACAACTTCTACGATTTTTTCAATGCCGGTTACACCTCCTATGGCATCAACCTTGGTTCAGGAACTTCCAACTGGTCAATATATTATAACAGTTTTTATGAGACGACCTCTTTCGCGCCTGGTTCGTCTTCCGCTTATTATGGTATATATGTGGACAACATTTCAGGTACAACATTCAATATATCCAACAACTATATCGGAGGATCTGCTGCCAGCTGCGGTGGAGTCACTGCTTTTACTAAAACAAACATTGCCGATAATGTTTTTTACGGGATATATATAAATGCTGGTGGATCATCTTCCTCCGATTGGAGCAATGTGAATGGAAATACAATAAAGAACATCACCTGGGCAAATTCAGGCAATGCTGCCTTTTACGGTATAGAAGCAGCCAATGGCTACCTGAATATCGGTACCACAGGGGCAGGGAACACCATTGGGGCTGCCAGCGGCAACGGGGCTGTCACTTATACAGCCGGGAGCGCAGGAGGAAACATTTACGGTATCCGCTGCACAGGAAGTAACGTTGTTTCAGTGGCAGGCAATACTTTAGGAGCGGTGACTGCGAACAATTCGGTAGCCAACCTGGTGACAAATGTATATGGGATATACTGTAGTGGAGGCAACACTAATCCGGGCAATACTATATCAGGAAATACCATATTAAATATTGTAAACAATGCAGGTGGCGCAGCCGCCCTTGTAAACGGGATTTATGTTGGCGCCGGCAAGAATTCCGTCACCGGCAACACCGTGCATGATCTCAGCATGCCCAATTCGAACAACATCCTTTCAAACTACGAGCTTTCGGCAGGGGGGATTGTTGTCTACGTAACTACTGCGGCGACACAGACGATCACGGGGAACACGATATATAATATATCCAATACTTACTCCGCCTTTTCCGGGAGCGTGGCAGGAATTTATTATTCTGGTAGTAACTTAGGTTGCAGCATATCGGGGAACTTCATTTACAACATTCTCGCAACATGCGAATACTGCAACGGAAATGTTTACGGCATTAAAGCGGATGCAGGGTCGACGACTTTTTCCAACAATATTATATACTTGTTGCATAGCTTGTGGTCGACGCTGTACGGGATATACGAACCCGGCACATCGGGAAATACAACTAAAATCTATTTTAATACTGTATATTTCGATGATGGTTTATCAGACAGCCGAAAAAACTCCTATTGCCTTTATAGCGCCGGGAACGAAAGTGCAAGAGACTTCAGGAACAATATTCTTGATAACATTCGCAATGGTGAAATACAATATGACATCTATTTTGCCGCAGTAGGTGGAACAATAATAAACGATTACAATGATTATTATAGCACAGGGACAATTATTGGACATTATGGAGTAGATAAAACAGATATTCCAATCGTAACGGGTCAGGACCTCAACAGCCGCACAGTTTATCCAAATTTCGTAAACGATACACCTACCACACCCTCTGATTTTTATCCTAAAGCAACCCCTTTTGTGGGTCAGACTATAACCGGGATCACAACCGATTACAGAGGTATCCCAAGGTCCTCGCCCCCCACCATAGGAGCCATTGAAGGGCAGATTGAAGTCACGTGGAATGGTTCTTCCTCAACAGACTGGAGCTTGCCTGCAAACTGGAGCGGAGGCATGGTTCCGGTGAGTGTTCAGAATGTAACCATACCCAACACAACCAACAAACCTCATGTGATAACCGACCCTTCCTCCTGCGCAGAAATCAATAATCTCACAATCGCATCCGGCGCCGTACTGACCATTGATGCCGGCAAAGCGCTCGCCGTTGACGGAATCCTCACCAACAACGCCGGCGTTTCAGGTCTGGTTATAAGCAGCAGCGCCACAGCCACAGGCATGCTTTATCTTGCCACTGCTGGAGTAAGCGCAACTGTGGAGAGGCATATCGCAGGCTGGGACACTTATTCACCTGCAGTTCAAGCTATTCATGGCTGGCATTTCCTCAGTTCACCTGTTGCGTCTCAAACTATTTCATCCGGATTTACCGTATCGCCTGAAACAAATTACGATTTGTACGCCTGGTGGGAACCTACTGACCAATGGGTCAATTATAAAAACGTTGGCGCCAATCCGACCTGGACCACAGCCAATGTTCTTAACGGTTCCGGCAGCGCTACTAATTTCATCCCAGGCAAAGGCTACATGGCAGCATACGCTGGTTCATCAACAAAAACTTTTACCGGTTTTCTGAATGTTGCGGACATACCTGTAAGCGGACTCACCAGTACCGGCGCTGCCACTTACAAAGGCTGGAATCTGCTCGGGAATCCGTTCAGCAGCCCACTCAGATGGAATAATCCAGGGGGCGGGTGGGCGCTCTCGAACATTGACGCTAATTGCCAGATATGGGATGAAGCCAATGCAAGCTATACGACTATCAGTCCCGGCAGCTTAATTCCCGAATCCAATGGCTTCATGGTCCATGTAAGCTCCCCTGGAACCGGATCGCTTACTATTCCTGCACTTTCAATGAGATTCTCACCCGCCCCCTGGTACAAATCAGGCGAGTCTGAAGAAAACCGCATCGTTTTTAAGGCTGTTGATCCTGCCGGACAAACCGCGCAGGCAACGATTATTTCATTTGATCCCGCCGCCACGGAGGGTTTTGATCCCCGGTACGACAGTTATTTTCTTGCAGGCTATGCTCCAAAATTCTACAGCGTAAGCAGGAATAAGGAATATGCCCTTAACTGTCTGCCGGAGCTGAACAGCAGCCTAATCATACCCCTCAGTTTTATTAAAAACAACGGCAGCGACTTCGGTATTGAACTGATCGGTAACATTCCCGGCACGAATGTATATCTTACCGACCTCAAACTGAACAAGACCCAGAACCTGGCGAACGAACCGGTTTACTCATTCAGTTCCTCTTCAGCAGATTCCCCCGAACGGTTTCAGCTCTCATTCGTAATTAACGGTAAGGGAGAAGAAAATAAGGCGGCTTCCGGAATTTATGCCTGGGAAAATTCAGTGTATGTAAGAAACCAGGGTACATCGGAATTGCAGATATACAACCTCACAGGACAAACGGTATTCTCGGAAAAAATCAGTCAGCAGGGGCTTTACCAGGCAGTTCTGAATATCACCTCAGGATATTATATCGTTCGCCTTACCGGCGATGCAGGAGTTACGGTCAGAAAAATTCATATTGACCATAAGTATTAAAACTGCATTATGAAATGACCATGAGCGATTAATGGCAGTCCAACCGGGAATGAATATCGTGGCTGACTTTACGGCGTCTAAACATAAATTTAATAAATAAAGGCGGAACTAAATTTTGGCGTCCCTGCACTTAATATGAACATGTTTATTTGGTTTGATTCGTCAACTCCCAAAAATCTTTATCCGACGCTATTTTTTGAAATGTCCCAGCAGTTGTTGCAAAGCAGAAGGTTTTTGCTTCTGATGTCCCTTACAATGATTTTCTGAGAAACCTCTGTAAAATGTGTATTGCTCCCCATACGCGCGAAGTTCGTCAATATTTCCATGTTTCAAAGGGTGGGTTGCAAAATAAGTCCGATATTCATTCATTGCTAATGCATGCCTTTCCTGAAGAGTAAATGTTTTTTCAACGGAACCATTTTCAGAGGGTTCCTCGTAGAATATCTTCTGTTGAACCAGAGTTTGCATTCCGAAATGAACAATACTGATATGGTCACAAACACCTGTCTTCCATCCTTTCTCCTGGCATACATCATAGCATATCAACTCCTGACCCCAGCCATAATATAATTCAGAGTCGAATTGTCCGATCTCTTCAATGAACTTGCGATGAAAAAGAGGCGCCACAAGGTCAATCCATTTAACGATTCGGGGATTAAGGCTTCCCCAGTTTTGCATTTGCTTCCACGGCTGCGCCCGCCCTGCAATACACGGTGAGACAATAGCCAACTTGTGGCTGAACAATTCATGTCTGAGAAGATTCACAAAGACGTCGCCGGTAAATTCAATATCATTATTAAGGAAGAGGAGGGAATCGTAATTGTCATCCTTCAGCACAAGTTTGAAAGCCTCATTCAAAGCGCCACCCCAGTATATGTTTTGCTCAATCCTGATGTGCGTGGTAGCTGGCGTCAGTTCCGGCTTCGAACAGTTATCCATAACCAGGACGTCAAATGTTTCACCCTGAAATTCTTTCAGTGAATCGTATAGCCAGTTTGCATATTCAGGCAGGTTGTGATTCAGAATTATTACAAGCGTTTTGGACATCGGTTTAAAATATTTTGACAAAAGTAAAAATACTTTGAACTTTAGAAAAATATAATTTTCAAAACACTCGAAACGGAGAAGACATCTAAAGAAGCTGATATTTTTTTTAGCGGTCTCGATGACTTATTGTAATTATTGAAATTCCCAACTCCAGGAAAATTGATAACTTTGAAAGTTAAAGAAGGTATAAGTTTATCTACAAATTGAAAATTTTAAATAACGATCTTGATTTTTGTAAAACTCCCACGATTAACATATCTGTTTAACAAATGTTTAAACCTTTTCGCTGTTTTGTTCTAACGCACTTTCTTCATTATATAGTTCGAGCTTTTGAAAATAAATTATGAAATTAGCTATTGTTATTCCGGTTTTAAATGAAGAAAAGAGCATTGAAGGAATCTTAATTCGATGTTTGAATGCTATTCCCAATATAAAAAAATCTACTCCTGTAATTTCTGTTGAGATAATTGTGGTAAGTGATGGATCAACGGATAACACGGTTTCGATTGCGCGTAATTATTTAAATACGATTAAACTTATTGTTTTTGAACAGAATCAAGGGTATGGCGCTGCAATAAAAGAAGGATGGGCTCAGTCAAATGCTGATTTACTAGGATTCTTAGATGCTGACGGTACATGCGATCCTAATTTCTTCGTTGATCTTTGTAATTTACTGCTTATCGAAAGCGCCGATATTGCATTGGGTTCAAGACTTAATTCAAATAGTCAGATGCCTTTCATCAGAAGGGTTGGAAATGTTATATACTCTACACTATTATCGCTGGTCTCTTTTCAAAAAATTAAAGATACCGCCAGCGGAATGCGGATCGTTAAAAGAAGTTCCCTGGATAGAATTCTGCCACTGCCCAATGGGCTTCATTTTACACCAGCGATGAGCGCCAGGGCAATTCTAAGCCATGACTTGAAAATTGTCGAAAAAGATATGGAATATCATGAAAGGGCCGGAGTATCCAAGTTGAATGTTATTAAAGATGGAGTGAGGTTTTTGGCTATCATCCTGAAAATGGTGCTTCTTTATCAACCTTATAAAATATTGACTTTTTTTGCAATCCTTGGTTTTTCATTTTGCGCAATGGTAATGATTCTCCCAATCACGAATTATATTCAAACAACTAAAGTTGAAGAATGGATGATTTACCGATTTATTGTCAGTGATGTTGTGGGTATAATCTCGTTCCTGTTTTTAAGCGCAGGGTATCTCACAAAGGAAATTCTTTCCATTACCCTTTCCAATGAGAATTCATATAAATCGTTTTCTCTGCTTAATTTATTTAAACCTCGATGGGCATTCTGGATTATTTCCATCGGACTGATAACCGGATCATTATTAATTTATCATAGCATATTTCAACGAATAACAACCGGTATTACTTATGAACATTGGTCGAGGTACATAGTAATGTCTTTTTGTTTTTCAATCTCGTTCATTTTTATAATTAATTTGATTATTGCTCATATTTTAATACTTATAAAAGAACGATTAACCTATTTAAATTCGAAAAATATTTATCCATAATCCTGCCAGTAATACGATTTTTCAGGAAAAAAATCATTGTAATTTATATGAGTTTGTTTAGTTATGTATACTATGAATAGTCTGTTTGATCTGTCGCAGGAATATGAAACAATGCTGAATCAGGGAATTAAATTTTCAGGTGAAGCAAAAGAGTATTTTATCAGAGGGAGAATAGAAGATTTAATAAAATTACTTCCAAAGGGTTCAGGTATTCATAAAATTCTGGATTACGGCTGTGGCATAGGCAATACAGCGCCGATTCTCAGAGAATATTTTAAAGAAGCCGAAATTATTGGAACCGATCTATCTTCAGAAGCGCTTAAATATGCCAGTGATATACATAGGTTATTAAATGTAAAGTTCATACATCTGAATGAAGTGCCTCTGAATCATTTTGATTTAGTTTATGTGAATGGGGTCTTTCATCACATTGAACCACATAATAGGGTTGAAGCATTAAAGGGAATTCATTCTTTCTTAAAGCCGCTTGGATTATTTGCTTTTTTTGAGAATAATCCATGGAATTTAGGGACAAGAATCGTCATGAGTAAAATTCCATTCGATGCTGATGCTCATCTAATCAATCCACTGAAAGCAAGTCAGTTAATAACACAGTGTGGTTTTAGAAGAGCAAGTAAAACGCGGTATTTGTTTTATTTCCCAAGAATTTTATCATTTTTAAGATTTATTGAGAAGCATTTGGCAAATATACCATTGGGAGCACAATATCATATTTTATCTGTCAAGAAATCTGACGCCTCGTTAACCAATTGATTTTACGAATCACTTACAGTCAATTAAATCACTTATTTTATCACAGCCAAATATCCAATGATATCTAAAGAAAAATCATTACAAAAATGACTTTTATTAACAATCTGAAAAAGAATAGACTATATTCATTACTGGTGGTAATTTTATATTTTGCAATTGCTATTCTTACTTTAACGCGCGGTATTATTATTGGAGCTGATTCGAAAACATACTTAAATTCTTCGATTTTCAGATCACCAGTTTACCCAATATTTCTCCAACTATCTAAATTGATATCAGTCCAGTTTTTCTACCAATTTGTGATTATTTTCCAATTACTACTTGGATTCTACGGTGTAACCAGGTTTTCCTCTTTTCTCAAGGCACAATTCAAATTAAATAAGTACCTGGCTTTTCTTATGATCTTTATCCTGCTGACTCCATATTTCATTGCACCCTACATTGCCAATCGAATAATGACTGAACCATTTGCTTATCCGATATTTTTATTGACTATTACATACTTATTCCAGGGGATTCTTACGAAAAATTTGAAGAAATTGATTATATCATTTTTCCTGTTAGCGCTCCTGGCGCTGACAAGAACTCAATTTCTATTTATGTATCCTTTATTAGTTGCTATTCTTCTTTACCTGTATTGTTATAAAATATTTAATAAACGGGAAATGATAAAGATTTCATTTCTATCAATAATAATTCTTTCTTCTGCTTTCATGGCAGAAAAGTGTTACAATTATATTGTCTTTGGCAAATTTATCAGCGTTCCCTTTACAGGAATTCAATTAGCCGGTAATTTATTATATGTATCTTCTTCCCAGGATTCAATATTTTTATCAGATGCGACAGAGAGAAGGCTTTTTATTAAAATGACGTCGGCTGCAGAAAAAGGAGGCGCTGCGTTAAATACCTTTCATCCTCTTGGTAAAGAAAGTTTTATTAATCATTACAAAAAATCAATGAACTCAATTTATTGGGAAATAATTTATAATACTATTCAAAATGAATACCAGCTTCAAAAACAACCGGATTTATGGATCAATATTGACAAAACGACTCTTTCTATTTGGAAAAATTTGATCTCTCACAAAAGTGAAGCTATTTTTCGTTTATATATAGAAAACATATATTTCGGCTTAGGAGGCATGGTCGGTTTTTGGGGAAATCTATCCATTTTACTCTATTTAATCTATCTTTTTTTTAAAGGAAATCATAAGAACGAAACAATATTTCTTTTATTTGCCATGAGTTGCCATTTACTCAATACTGCTTTTGTGGCATTGGTAGAACCAGTAACCTCAAGATACATATTTTATACTGAAATTCTTTTATTTGTTGTTACTTCCAGTATACTCATTTCTTTTATTGAACATAGTGATTTATCCAAACCTAACGTTTAACCATTTTTATTTTGTACATCTTCAATATAATGCCTTTATCGTTGTCATCACTACCCAAAAAAAGTTTCGATAGTTGATTACAGGGAAATCTTTTTCAACACATTGATATTGTAGTAATTATCATTTTCAAAATCCAAAATTTCATTATAATGGTCAAATAGATTGTCAATTGTGTCAATAATTGAAAATTGTGGTTGAAATCCAAGTAAGGTCTTTGCTTTTTCAATATTTACTTTATAGTTTCTAAAGTCTTGTACATTCTTGATATCTAGTTTTATTTTATTGTTTTTCCTCTTTTCAACCTGCTGTTTAACAAAGTCTCCGACTTGCCCTACCGTGTAATTTCCAGAAGTCACATTAAAAACTCCATTCAAAGAAAAATCTGCCTGAAGCGCACGGATATAGGCTGAAACAGCATCCCTGATATCATAAATAGGCCGCCAGATAGCCGGATTATTAATTGTAATTATTCCATCTAACATGCAAGACTTGAACATCCTATTAATGATAAGATCAAATCGCATACGGGGACTATAGCCAACAACAGTTCCCTGTCTTAGTGCAATGCAAGAAAAAGACTTATCATGCATTTGAAAAACCCCTCTTTCTCCCTGAAGTTTTGATATACCATAAGGATATTCACAAGTTACCGGCGCCTCCTCATCATAAAGTTGATTAACTGTATATCCATATACTGAGCAGGATGATGCATAGATAAACCGCTTGATCCCAGCTTTCTTAGCCTCAAAAGCCAGATAGGCTGGTAACGCAGCATTATAAATAAAATTTTTTGCAGGACTAAATTCAGCCATGGGATCGTTAGAAAGCCCTGCCAAAAAAATAAATTGGTCATACCCTTTCATCTCCTCGGCTTTACAGTCGAACAAATCTTTCTGAATCACTTTTGCTTCTTGTGGAAGATGGTTTCCAAACCATAGTAAATCAATCACGGTTACATCATAACCATGTTCTAATAAAACCGGTACAAGGGCTGAACCAATATAACCCGCGCCACCGCCAACAAGAATTCGATTTTTTTGATATAAGTCCATAATATTGTGCTTTTTCAAACTATTTCGTTATATGTTTATCGTATAATTCTGTATTCAGTGACGTGTCAACAGGAATGCTAAATGAAATATCATTAATACTGATTTTTCCAATTTTTTTTAATGGATCAAGACTGGTTGCATAATCATAAACACTCTTTCTTTTTCCTCCAACATGAACAACGCCAATTTGTTCTATTTTAATAAGTTCAGCAATCATGGCTGCAATTTTTGTAACACATTCCCTACTAGTCCATTGGTCAGTAAACGCCTTTTCAAATGGGAAAACATCAGGACCAAAGGTTGTTCTGATTATAAGCGATTTATCATAGAGCCGAACTGCACATTCACCTCCTAACTTTGACCAGGCATACTTATTTACAGGGAAAACCGGATCGTTTTCTTTGTAGTTGCCCTTGTCGCCGTTAAAAACATAATCAGTACATATATAAATTAACCGTGCGTCATGTTTTAAAGCCAATTTTACAATATTTGATGTACCAACAATATTAGCATCAATGGCTTTAATGGGATCCTGGTCAATTTTAGGCGGAGAAGTAAAAGCGGCGCCATGAAAAATTGTTTGTACAAATTTATCTTTCAGGTAAGCCTCCATCTGAGGAAAATCAACAGCATTAAATTCTTCCTTAGACGGAAATAAGGCATGAGGGAATATTTTTTTTAAAGCAGTACCTAAAAGACCGCTCCCCCCAGTAACCACCATTTTACGTTGATCAAACATATTATTGAAATTTATAATTTTCCATAAATAAAATTATCTGATCTAAGATCACGCGTCCAAACATCCAATGAAAGTCCAAATTTGTCTTTATCAGATATAATTAATTGGTCGTTCAACAACGACAAATTACTAAAAAGTTTCTTATCGCACAGGCTCCAATCAAGATCTGTTGATAGTGGCGAAATTCCAGCTTCATTTCCCTGACTGTATTCGCCACTACACATATATTCAATGGTTGTTTCCTGAAGGAATAAATTTCCGTGGGCGAATCCAGGTGGGATCCAAATCCATTCACTAAATTCCTTGTCCGAACTCATTGGCATATCATACATGCCAACTTTTCCGTATGTTGGCGATTCTTTCCGGATGTCACAAAAAATATCAATCATGTGACCATGTATTGTCCTCACCATCTTTCCCATATAGGGATTCCATTGAAAATGAAGTCCTCTAAGGACGTATTTTTTTGAATAACTCTCATTGTGTTGAAGGAATAAAACACCTTTCATGAAATTCATATCGGAATGGTTCTCAAAATCACTTCTACGGTAAGGTTCAGTAAAGTAACCCCGTGTATCAGAAAATCTGCCATATCGAATAGTTTTAACGGATGGAATGACTAAGGAGTTTACAGAAAGTATTTTCATAATCAATGGTTTTACAGATATTAATTTCAATTAATTGATCTCAGGAAAATAACATTTTTAACATCTGATTGGCAATTTTATATTTTCAAAAACATAGTCATAAGGGTAATAAAGATATGAAGTTAATCTTCTGATAAGCATCTTCAGAACCCCAGCATAAGCGCTTCATTTAATGCTCCGCACCAATACAGGTAGTTCTCATACCTGATATGACTATTTGCTGGCATCATCTCTCACTTTGAGCCATTGTCCCCTACCAGTATTTCATAAGTTATATTTTGAAATTTCTTTTATGAATTATACAACCAGTTTTATACCCGCAAAGGTTTGGGTTAAAAATTATGGCATGCATCTTTTTCATTCTGTTAACAGAGCTTTTTTTGTCGCTTCGAGATACGAATAGCCCCACTTCTTACAGGGTTCCAAATGATTACCCTCACCCCATTCATTCCATGCGTTTATGAAAACAAAATTTTCCTGAGTACTGAACGGATGAAAATCATGAAGGACAGTTTGTAGCCAAAAAGCATAGTTTTCAGGCGTAGCATTAAGAAAAATGGTAGCATCTGTCATTCTTCGAGCCGTATTATCCCACATTGGAACGACACATCTGTATCGTTTAAAGGAAATTTGCCTCCCTGATAAAATGTTCAATTCAGCTAATTCTGAATAGTTGAAAAACTTATGTTTGCAATTCCAATTATTCGCCTCTCCTGCATCCTTAATAAGGATTTCAACCTGCTCTCCACTCATCAAAGGAGGCAAGTTCCACCAGTTGGGCTGAAATTCGATGGCTGCATCAAATCCAAGCGTTTGCGGGTCAACTTTTTGAATTTCATTTTCAAAATAACAAAGGTACAAATCACCGATCCCAAGCCTTATTGCTTCTTCACGCCATATTTCCAAAGTTTTTTGAATATCTGGAAAAAAGACCGGTTTATAAATGATAAAGACCGGTTTTCCATCAACTCTGATGTATTCCGGATCTTGAAACACTGTGCAAAGAAACCGAATGTGATCAAGGTCATCAGAATGATTATATGTTTGATTAATAAGAATTTCTCCCGACGCCCCATCCCAGGCACGCGTCCAATCCTCATTTGCCCATGCCAGACAAAAAGGGAAGGCGGGACGATGTGTCCGCAATTGTTCATCAATTGGAAAGTTCAATAACCGTTTCCCATTAAACCAGTAATGATAATAACAAAAGCCATAAATACCATGCTGCTTTGCAATAGTGGCCTGCAATTGACGTACATCGGGATCACGAAGATTATAATAAATATTATCAACTGGTATGTGTGGCTGATAGTGATTTATTACCTGAGGTTTAGCTCTTTTTACATTATGCCATTCAGTGAATCCTTTTCCCCACCATTGATCATTTTCAGGAATCGTATGGTATTGAGGAAGATATATTGCAATGGGACGGATTGTATTCATATCAGGAATGATTCCGATTCTTTGTCAAAACAACCGGGTAAAATTACTATATTAAAATATAAAGAAAAGAAAAAATCTCGATTCAATATTTTATACTTTTGATATTTCAAATCAAAAACGTATTCCTAATTGAAAACCAACCGACAAACAACAACTTCTGATTTAATGGGCCCTGTCGTTGTTGGCGGAGTTGGGGGAAGTGGAACAAGAGTAATCGCTGAAATCCTTTCTCTTCTTAACTTTTATTTGGGAAATGATCTTAACGGACCGAACGATTTTCTGTTATATACTCTGTTATTCAAACGTAAAAAGTGGTTTTATAAGAACAAAACTAATGAAAAGCTACTGCAGGCAGGAT
>JAPLDO010000141.1 GCA_026391715.1 Bacteroidota bacterium | reverse complement strand
GGGAAAATTGATATAGGTTGAAGGGATTTTCTTGATGATAGTCAATCGCTGAACCGGATTAGGATTACCCGGACGATACTGATAGGTTTCTATATCGTAATTTAATGTCCGGTCGCCGAAAGAAAGCGATGGAACAAACTGAAGCTCAAAATGTTTGCCTAACTGCATATTTGCCATGATGCTGACGACAAAGCCAGGAATCGGCGATGAGGTTATCCCCAACACCTTTGCCGAATCGGGCATAGGAAGAATATCGGGTATAAAGGTGGAATCAAAATTTCTTGATTGCAAGTCAGCGATTGGACGAACTGACGCATAACTCACATTAATTCCAAGCACAAAACCGAAATGAAACAATTCCTGGTCGTACATAGGCATATTCAGTACAATTGCGCGCTGGGTTTTCCCGGTAAATGGAAATCCTGATACAAGCAAAATCACTAAGGAGCAGAAAAAAAGACGAATTTTCAACGGGACCAAAATTCTTTATCTGAACAACTATAACGCCGGATTGCAGGTTTTATTTTTGTCCGTAATAGATGGAAGCGATACCCATACTCAATGGAATAAAAGAGACCCTGGATAACCCCTGTTTCTCGATAATTTCAACCAATTTTTGACCAGAAGGAAAAGCCGTCACAGATTCAGGAAGATAGCTATAAGCCTGGTTGTTTCCTGAAATCAACCGCCCGACAGACGGAATAAAAAAGCGGGAATACAAGTAGTATAATTGTCGGATATAAAATAATTGCGGATGCGAAAACTCCAGAATATACATCCATCCGCCCGGACGAAGAACGCGTCGCATTTCGCTAATGCCAAGTTCGAGATTTTCAAAATTGCGAACGCCGAACGCTACTGTAATTGCATCGAATGAATTGTCGGGAAACGGAATCTGTTCGGCGTCAGCCTGCTGAAAAGAGATCAACTTACCAAGACCTGGCTTAATAAGTTTCGCGCGACCTATATCAAGCATTTGTTCCGAAATATCAATCCCAATAATTTTTCGTGGATTTATTTTTGCAACAGCCAAGGCGAGATCGCCTGTTCCTGTTGCCACATCAAGTATTTCTGAAGGTTTTGATTGACGGAGGAGTTTAACAAGTTTCTTTCTCCAAAGCCGGTCAATACCAAACGATAAAAAGTGATTCAAAAAATCATATTTCGGCGAAATGTCATTAAACATCGCCCTCACAATCTCTTTTTTATCTTTTTCCGGCAACATATAACACATTTAAAAACCCAATCCCTTCAATCTTCTCAATCTTCTCAATCAAAAAAAAAGGGATTACCTAAACTTAGATAATCCCCAAACTCTATTTCTTCGGAATTACGCGCCTAACTGAAGCCTTTTAAAGCCGGTTACGGTCAATTCCTTATCGGCTTCGACAATATACTGACGAACTGTTTTCTTGGTATCCTTGATAAAATCCTGGTTCAGCAGGGTCATTTCCCTAAAGAATTTAGTCAGTTTGCCGACGGCAATTTTTTCGACCATTTCCTCTGGTTTTCCTTCCTGGCGGGCTTGATCTTTGCCAATTTCGATTTCGCGGTCAATCACAACCTGCGGAACAAATTCCTTGTCAACGGCAACCGGACTCATTGCAGCAACCTGCATAGCCAGTTCGTGACCGACTTCGGAAACATTCGCGGCGTCTTTCTTACTCAGACCGATTACGGTAGCCAATTTGTTTCCAAAGTGGTTATACGCAAAAACAACCGGAGCTTCGATTACTTCATAGTGTGCAATCTGGATCTTTTCTCCGGTTTTGCCAAGAAGGTCATCCAGTTTCTCATTAACGGTGGTAGAGCCAAGGCTCATGGGCATAAGTTCGGAAACGTTCTGGATTTTATTGGCAATCCCCAGATCAAGCAGATCCTGTGAAAACTTAATAAATTCTTCTGTTTTTCCAACAAAGTCAGTTTCACAATTAACCATGATAACGGCGCCATAAGTCTTGTCGTCAGTTGTTTTGGCGACAACATATCCCTGGTTGGCGTCGCGGTCGGCGCGTTTGCCGGCAACTTTCTGACCCTTTTTGCGGAGATAATCAATTGCTTTGTCAAAATCGCCTTCAGTTTCCTGAAGAGCTTTTTTGCAATCCATCATCCCTGCACCCGACATCTGGCGTAATTTGTTTACATCAGCAGCAGTAATGTTCATATAGATAATGTTTTAAGATTATTAGTAACTTTTAAAAAACGAAATAGGAAATCAGCGATATGGCGAAAGAAAAAAACTGCAATTTACTTTTTCGATCTTCCTACGGGTTTGC
>JAPLDO010000230.1 GCA_026391715.1 Bacteroidota bacterium | reverse complement strand
TGCTTTTATTGTGCAAGTAACCCTCTTTTTACATTTCTTTAACAAAAACAACCCGATTTGTTCGCCACCAACAAACTTAAGATCATCAACGACCCTGTTTACGGATTTATCACAATCCCGAGTCCACTGGTTTTTGATATAATCGAGCATCCCTGGTTTCAACGGTTACGCAGGATCAAGCAACTCGGACTTACCAACTACACATATCCATCGGCGCAACACACACGTTTTCAGCACGCGCTGGGAGCAATGCACCTGATGATTCAGGCTATCGGCGTTCTTCGTTCAAAGGGAATTATTATTACCGATGAAGAGGCTGAAGGTGTGACCATTGCAATTCTGTTGCATGACATAGGGCATGGACCTTATTCTCATACGCTGGAACAGACAATCGTAAGAAATCTCCACCATGAAGAATTATCCGAACTTTTCGTTGCTGCCCTTAACCGGCATTTCAACGGAGTTCTCGATACTGCTTACGCAATTTTTACCGATAATTATAAAAAACAGTTTCTTCACCAATTGGTTTCAAGCCAGTTGGATATGGACAGGTTGGATTATCTCGCCCGCGACAGTTTTTTTACCGGAGTTGCCGAAGGGGTTATAAGTTACGATCGGATTATCAAAATGCTTACGGTACACGAGGATGAGTTGGTGGTTGAAGGAAAAGGCATTTATTCGATTGAGAAATTCCTGATTTCCCGTCGCCTGATGTACTGGCAGGTTTACCTTCACAAAACAGTTATTGCCGCAGATCAGTTGCTTGTGAATATTATGAAACGTGCAAAATGGCTTTCCGAATCAGGGATTCAACTGTTTTCTACCCCGGCATTGGGTCAATTTTTACTCTTCACACCCTCAAAATCCGATTTCGAATTGAACCCTAAATGGCTTGACGAGTTTGCCCAGCTTGATGATTACGACATATTTTCGTCAATTAAAACCTGGCGCCAACATCCCGACCCTATTTTATCTTACCTGTCGGACAACCTTGTAAACCGGAAATTATTCAGGGTTGAGATGCAATCGGAACCGTTTAATCCTGTGTATGTGGAAATGCTGCGAAGGCAAACTATGCTTCATTTCAATCTGACTGAAAAGGAATTACCATATTACTTTACCTGCGACCGGGTGGAAAACAAGGCATATAATCCATTGCACGACCGAATCATGATTAAAGGAAAATCAAACGAGCTAACCGATATTTCAAAGGCTTCGGAGCAGTTGAATAACGCAATGATGCCAACCACAGTGAGTAAGTATCTATTGTATTATCCCAAAGAGATAAATCACTAATTATCTGATAGTTTATAAATTACTACATGGATTTGCAAAATTTTTGGTAACTTGCGCCGCTATTTTACATTGTAAAAATCACCAGAATAATTGATGCAATTTACCGCCAGTCAGATTGCCGGATTTCTCAATGGCATAGTTGAAGGCGACCCGGATACCAGGGTTAGCAATCTATCGAAAATTGATGAAGCCGAGCCGGGAACAATGACCTTCCTCGCTAATCCAAAATATACTCCATATATTTATACAACAAAGGCTGCAATCATTGTTGTTAATAAAGATTTAATCGCTACCCAGTCCGTTCCCTGCACTTTGATACGCGTTGACGACGCCTATTCGGCTTTTGCCACTTTGCTTGAAATGTTCAGCAATGCCAGTCCTTTGGTTGCCGGAATTTCAAAGCAATGTTCTATAGCTTCTTCTGTCTCAATTGGAGCCAATGTTTCGGTTGGCGACTTTTCATACATTGGCAAAAATTCGACGCTCGGCGCTAATGTTTACATTCATCCGCAGGTTTATATTGGCGATAATGTTGTTATAGGCGACAATTCTATATTTTTTCCTGGAGTAAAAGTTTATAATGATAGTATTATCGGGAAGAATTGCACTTTACATTCAGGAGTTGTTATTGGTTCAGATGGTTTTGGCTTCGCCCCGGTATCAGGAAATCACTATCAGAAAATTCCTCAGCTTGGCAATGTCATTCTCGAAGATCATGTTGAAATAGGATCGAACACCACAATAGACAGGGCAACGCTCGGTTCCACCATCATCCGCAAAGGAGTTAAACTCGACAATCTTATCCAGGTTGGGCACAATGCCGAGGTCGGCGAGAATACGGTAATAGCGGCGCAGACCGGAATAAGCGGTTCAACAAAAATCGGAAAGAACTGCATGATTGGCGGTCAGGTAGGCATTGTGGGTCATATCACAATTGCCGACGACGTTAAAATCGGCGCAGGATCGGGAGTTGAAGCAAGCATTACAAACCAGGGCGCAATGATGCTTGGAGCTCCTGCTATTGAAATTCATAAAGCGAGGCGAAATTTTATCCACTGGCGCAACCTCGATGAAATTGTTAAAAAGATATACAAATTAGAAAAAAGGTTCAATCAACAATATGAGTGAAAGGCAGAGAACAATCAGGGAAGCGGTGAGTGTTTCCGGCGTTGGTTTACATACCGGAAATGAAGTTATCCTTACTTTTAAACCGGCTCCGGATAATTACGGATATAAATTTCGCAGGGTTGACCTGAATACCGGAACCCTCGTTGACGCTGATGTTGACAATGTTTCGCGCGGAACACGCATCGAACAAGATGGAGTTCGCATTGACACTGTGGAGCATGTTCTGGCAGCTTTAGCGGGTTTGGAGATTGACAATGCCCTGATTGAAATGAACCAATCGGAGTCTCCTATTCTCGACGGAAGTTCCAGATACTATGTTGAGGCTCTTGAGTCGGCGGGGATTATTGAGCAAAAAGCTTTGCGCAGCTACTGTGAGATTACCTCGAACATCACATTTGTGGATACAGAAAAAAAGGTGGAACTCATTGCCATTCCTTCAACGGAATTCAGGGTTTCGGTAATGATTGATTATGAATCTAAAATCCTTCGCTCCCAGAATGCCACTCTCAATCACATCAAACGGTTCAAAGATGATTTTGCCACCTGTCGCACATTCGTGTTTCTGCATGAACTTGAATATCTCGTCAACAATAATCTGATAAAAGGCGGCGATCTTAGCAATGCCATCGTTTTTGTTGACCGTGAAATGTCGCGCGAGGAGCTGGATCGCCTTGCCCATCTTTTTAACAAACCGAAAGTAGAGGTATTAAGAGAAGGAATCCTCAACAACCTCGAATTGCAATTTCCTAATGAACCGGCGCGTCACAAACTTCTTGATGTTGTGGGAGACCTCGCCCTTGTTGGAATGCCTATCAAGGGACATATTATTGCAACGCGCCCCGGACATTATTCCAATGTGCAATTTGCCAGAATGATTAAAAAACAGATGCTGAAAGAGCGCAGGCATGAAGAAGGTCCAAAATTCGACCTGAATAAAACGCCACTTTATAACATCAATCAGATCAAGGAAATCCTTCCACACCGTCCGCCATTCCTTTTTATTGATAAGATCCTTGAAATGGGCAAGGATTATGTAGTGGGCGTGAAAAACGTAACCATAAATGAAACTTTCTTTGTCGGTCATTTTCCTGATGAGCCGGTTTTACCAGGAGTTATCCAGATTGAGGCAATGGCGCAGACAGGCGGAATTCTGGCATTAAACATGGTTGACGATCCTCAGAATTACAATACCCTTTTCGTGAAAATTGACAGCGTAAAATTCAGGAATAAGGTAGTGCCGGGTGATACCATTGTATTTTTTAATCAGCTTACCGCTCCCATGCGACGTGGATTAATTTGTATGAAAGGGGTTGCTTATGTGGGTAGCAAAATAGTTATGGAAGCCGAGATGATGGCTCAAATTCAACGCAAATAACTGTAAAGTATGAATCAACCGTTAGCTTACGTGAATCCGCAGGCAAAAATTGCCTCCAATGTGGTAATTGAACCCTTTGTTTCCATCGAAAAGAATGTGATAATTGAAGAGGGAACCTGGATAGGTTCAAACGTCACAATAATGGAAGGCGCCAGAATTGGGAAGAACTGCAAGATATTTCCGGGCGCGGTAATATCTGCCATACCCCAGGATTTGAAATTTGCAGGCGAAGAGACCATTGTGAAAATCGGCAACAATGTTGTCATCCGCGAATTTGCAACTATTAACAGAGGCACCAAAGCCAGTTACGAAACCGTGATAGGCGATAATACCCTGCTGATGGCTTATGTTCATATCGCCCATGATTGTGTTGTGGGGAATAACGTAATAATGGCAAACGCCGCTATGCTTGCCGGGCATGTAATTGTTGACGACTGGGCAATTATTGGAGGCATGGTGCCCATACACCAGTTTTGTCATATTGGCTCACATTGCATCATTGCAGGCGGAACCGGGGTGGGTAAAGATGTTCCGCCTTATACAAAAGCGGCAAGAGATCCTCTTTCTTATGTCGGGGTTAATTCAATAGGATTGCGCAGAAGGGGATTTTCGCCCGAAGTGATCAACAAAATCCAGGAAATATACAGGATAATCTTTCTCAAAGGACATAATGTGTCACAGGCTGTAGAAATCATTGAAGCCAAAGTGGAGGCTACGCGTGAACGCGATGAAATTCTGCTGTTCATAGCCAACTCAAGTCGCGGGATTATGAAAGGATATTCGAGCATGCGCGAGAAATAGTAGTTTCGGTTACATCACGAAATATCTTTAAGATTTCATGCCGCCATGCAAATAACCTTAAAAGGTATCGGAAAAAAATTCAATCAGGAATGGATTTTCCGCGACATTTCCTACACATTTCCCGCAAAGTCGGTTTCAGCTATTCTCGGAAGAAATGGTTCGGGAAAATCAACGCTTCTTCAACTTCTTGCAGGAAATCTCACTTCAACATCGGGTGTTATCGCTTTTTCGCTGGACGGAAAGACTATTGCAGGGGAGGAAATTTTCAGCCAACTAACTCTGGCAGCTCCATACCTCGAACTTATTGAAGAGTTTTCCTTACAGGAGATGGTGAATTTTCATTTTTCCTTCAAAGAATATCTTCCGGGAATCAATTACAACCAACTTATAGGAATGCTCGGCTTTACGCCATCCGGATCAAAACAAATCAGGCAGTTTTCATCAGGAATGAAGCAACGGGTAAAACTTGTTCTTGCCCTGCTTAGTAATGTGCCGCTTATTCTGCTTGATGAACCTACAATGAACCTTGACGAGGAAGGAATCGGGTGGTATCTTGAACTAATGCGCAAATATTCACAAAACCGCACAGTTATCATCTGTACAAACCTGCATCAAACAGAATCGTCTTTTGCCGCAAATTTGTTGAAAGTTGAGGATTATAAGGGTCAGGGGTGTGCAACAAAGTAATACTCGCTGCCGGTTTCATAAAATTTCTGAAATTGAGCATCCGATAAAGCCGGCGCTTTATCAATAAATCCCTGCAAAGTAGATATTTTTAATCCGCAATCGCCGGTAACAAAATGATATAAATCGCCGGGACTGGAATTATAGAAATCGGCGGCGCCAAGTCCAAATTCAAAAATCACAACGGGCTTCCATCGTTTCAAGGTGTTTACAGCCCCTTTCATTACCCTGAATTCGGCGCCTTCAACATCAATTTTTAAAAGATCTATACGAAGACCGGCAGGAATAACATCATCGAAACGTTCTGTTTCAACAGTGATCTGCACAATGTCAACCTGCTTTCCGTCATACTTCCGCTTTTTTATGCCACTATATGCCGGGGCATTAAGAACATGTTGAAAAGAGGTCTGCCCCTTTTTATCGTAAAGCGCAACGGGACTGATTGCAATGTCAGGAACGCCGCTATACTTTGCAAGCAGAAACTGATACAATTCAGGAATAGGTTCAAACCCGAATTTTTTCCCGCGAGGCGCTTGTTTAATCATCAAATCGAGGATTTCTCCTTTATGGCATCCAATATCTGCGCAGTTTGAGTCAGGCTTTAGAACCTGCTTTAAAATTTTCCTGGTATAGGCGTCATATTTCTGATTACGGGTTACCGAAATATGTAGCAGAGAGAGAAAATGTTTCAGTAGTTGTTTCATTAGCCGTAAAGCGAGCTCGTTTTCTTAACAGCGGCAAAATTAACACATTTAATTCAAGTTTTTTGACTAATTTTGCAGCCCTTTATGAATGAACAATCAATAAATTTTTATGGCGACAACAGCAGATATCAGAAATGGTCTGGTTATTGAATTTAACAATGATTTATACAGTATCGTTGAATTTCAGCATGTCAAACCCGGAAAAGGTCCGGCGTTTATCCGTACAAAACTGAAAAGCCTTAAACACGGTCGTGTTATTGCCAACACCTTTGATTCGGGCGCCAAAATTGAGATTGCACGCGTTGAACGCAGAAAATATCAATATCTTTTCAAGGATGATTCAGGCTATCATTTCATGCACCTCGAAACCTTTGAACAGATATACATTCCTGAAAATCTGATAAATGCGCCACAGTTCCTCAAAGATGGTCAGGAAGTTGAAATCCTTTTCCATGCCGATACTGAAACCGCCCTTACCTGCGAACTTCCTCCGTTTGTTAATCTTCTGATTACCTACACCGAACCTGGTATGCGTGGTAATACCGCTACCAACGCCCTGAAAGAGTGTACCGTTGAAACCGGAGCAACCGTGAAGGTTCCCCTTTTTATCAATGAAGGCGAAACGATAAAAGTTGATACGAGAACGGGTGATTATTCGGAGAGGGTGAAAGTTTAAGACGAGGGACGAAGGACGTGGGACGTGGGATTGATATATTGAATTTGCAATAGCTGTTGCTATTGGATTGAAGGATAAACACAAATTGGGCTAAGCCAAAACTGTTATGAAGTTTCTCAAGCCTTTTACGCTTTCCGAACTGGCGACTCTGCTGAATGTAATGCCGGTTGGCGATCCCGACTTACTGGTAACCGGTATGAACGAAATTCATAAGGTTGAACCAGGGGATCTCACATTTGTTGATCATCCAAAGTATTATGCAAAGGCATTAAATTCAAATGCCACAACAATTCTGATCAACAAGGAAGTTGCCTGTCCTGAAGGGAAAGCGCTTCTTATAAGTGAAAAACCTTTTGACGACTTTGTTTCGCTTATCACCCGGCTCCGTCCATTTGAAAAAGCTGCTGCAATGATTAGCGGAAGCGCTGAAATTGGCGAAGGAACTGTAATTCAGCCGGGAGCTTTTGTGGGAAATCATGTAAAGATCGGTAAAAACTGCATTATACACGCTAATGCCGCTATTTACGATCATACGGTTATCGGCAATAATGTAATTATCCATTCTGGCGCTGTTATTGGCGCAGATGCCTTTTACTTCCAACGCAGGCTCGAAGGATGGAAAAAACTGGAATCGTGTGGCAGGGTTGTCATTGAAGATAATGTTGAAATCGGCGCTGTTACTTCTATTGATAAAGGAGTTTCAGGCGACACCATAATTTCCTTTGGAACCAAACTTGATAACCATATCCAGATAGGTCACGATACTTTTGTCGGGCGTAATTGCCTTATCGGCGCTCATTGCGCTATTGCCGGCGTTACGACAATTGAGGACGATGTGATTCTTTGGGCAAGGGTTTCGGTAAACAAAGATCTTACCATCGGTAAAAAAGCTATTGTTCTTGCATTGTCGGGCGTTGATAAATCGCTTGAAGGCGGAAAAACATACTGGGGCGTACCCGCCGACGATCCCAGAAAAAAGTGGCGCGAACTCGCTGTACTGAGACAGTTGGCGCAAAAATGAAATCGCGAGGTAGCGAGGCAGATAGAAAGTGAAACTTCAGAGTTCTGATTTTTCCTTGTTTCCCGAATATAAGTCAAGGGCTACAATTGCCGCAATAAATCCCCAAACCGGTACGGAGGCTTTGTCGGTGTCGAGAAAGTTATTCATGATTCCATGAATGAAATAGGTCAGAAGGGCGAGCATTAACGATAAACTCAGAATTTTTATGTGCCTCTGGTTACTCCTTTTATAAACGCGCAGCGCTGTTAAGATAAAGGTAGCCACAACAGCCAAAACCAGAATCATTCCAATAAATCCCTGTTCAGCGAGCGGTCCGATGTATTCACTGTGTGCATTTCCTTTATCGCCTGCGTTTGTGCTTATCAGCGTTTTCTCCCGCGCCCGCTGAAATGGCGCATACTCAAACTGATATGTCCCCGGTCCGTAACCAAAGAATGGTCTTTCATTAAACATACGTAATGCCGACTGCCAGCGATTAATTCGTTCGAGGTTTGAATTGTCGGTGGAGATATTCAATATTGACCTTATGTGTTCTACAAAGTTAGCTGATGGTCCCTGTCGGTTCTTTTCTAGGCGATCAAGTATTTCGTAAGAAAAGAGATAAAACAGAAGTCCAAACAGAATTGTGGAAAAGAGTATCCATCGGAATTTGATCCGGGAGACAACCAGAAAGAATACGCCAATAGCAAAAGCCAGACTCAGCCAGGCAGCTCTGCTGAAAGAAAGCGCCAGAGCGACAAATAAAATAATCAATACAACCACACTGAAAAACCGCGAGGTTTTCCCTGCCTCTTTATTAAGGATAAAACCAACAAAAATGGGAATAAAAATGGCAAGGATTGCGCCATAAATTGTATGGTCATTATAAAATGGTTCCATTACCCAATGACCTGCCTCCTCATTAAATCCCCATAACGAGTGATGATAAGTTGTATAACCAATCACGATGATAAGTGGAATAGTATAGAGCCAGACAAACAAATTGATATTTGATATTTTCCTGAAAAGCGGGATGCAAAGGACATAAAAGGGTACAACGAACCACAGCCTGGCGAGTAAATGTTTGAAAGAAACCATCGGCATATCGCTCATTATACTCGTAATCAACATCCAAAGCAACTGCAGACCGATAACGATAGTCATGGGATGAGTCCATATTTTCTTATCAAAACTATTGGTATAAAACAGTTTAATGACGAAAAGAAGCAAAACTCCCAACATCAGGGGTTCTGTTGGAATGGAAACGCCAACATTAAACTCAAATTGGGTAACGTTAATCGCAAGCGGCGTAAGAAAAGTGATGAGAAGTAGAATCTTGTCAACGGAATAGAAATAATAATAGAGAATCACAAGAAATATTGGTAAAAACAGCAGCCAGTAAGTATCTCTGCCAATGAGATAGCAGTTCAGTCCGATAAACAGGGCGCTGAGTACATACAGGATTGAAATCCTTTGATTGCTACCGGTAAGGTAACTTTGTATTTCAGCTATTTTCTCCTTCATTACCTGTTGTGTAACTGCGGAATCGGCTACGTTCTATCATTCCGATTATCAGAATTGCCATAAAAAAGGATGCCATCGTACTGAAAACCACGATTAACCATCGGATTGGATAACTTTTTTTATCGGCGACGAAGGGTTTGCTAAGAACATTCACGTAAGTATAATTGCGGTTATAATCAAGTAGCGCACGGTCTGCATCAAGTTTCATAGCGCTGAAAGTTCCCGACTCCGATTTCATCATCTCCGACAGCAACTGGATTTCACCGCCTTTTTCTTCCAGGTTCTTTTTTAATGCTTTAGCTTCGGCTGATCGCACAGAACCTCCACCGGTACTCAGGTAAGCGCGCATAACTTCTCTTGTTTGCGACTGATATTCAAGAAGTCCAAAGTTAATTCCGAGTTCCTCAGCTCTGTTTTTGAGGGAGTCGAGATAATTTTTTTTAATCCCCATTATAAAATTGTAATTGCTTACAACCTCCCCAAACTTTGTTTTATGCATTGAGCGAATCTTTTTGTTGTAAGCATCCAACATAGCGAGAATCAGATCGCGCGCCATTATCGGATCCTGATCCAAAACTTCAATTTCAACCGCTTCAAAAGGGGTTTTTCCAATATGTACGCGCTGACTGTATTCCCAAACAAGCGAACTTTCAAAATGTTTATACGCGCTGTCTATTCCCCAGTGTCGGGCAAGGTTGAATTTTTTCACAAGGCTGTCTCTGATGTCTCTTGACTGAAAAATTTGCAAACTTTGCTCGGTTTCACTTTCATCAGAATAAGGCGAAACATTGGAAGGATAAAGAACGCAGTTTGATTTATATAAAGGCGTGATAAATATCGGACTTGAAAATAATGTGGAAAGCAGAATAGCGGCGACAACAACAACAATAAGCTGTAGTTTCCATTTTAATATGATATCAATGATATTTTTACTATTGAAAAAATTGTCCATAATCAGGATATTGTAATTTATGATTGTCCTACCAAAAATTTCTTATGCGAATTGTATGCAGAGATATTTTCATTAACAATAATAAAAATGATTGCCATGAAAAGCGCTGCAACGGTTGAAACAAGAATGATCAGCCAACGTATTGGGTATGACTTTTTCTCAGCTTTATAGGCGTCGCTGACCACAAATTTCTGAGGTAGATTTTGCTCTGCATCAACCTTTGCCTGCTTGTATTTGGTTTCAAGCAAAATGAGTTGTTCCGTTTTAAATTCGAGTGAGTTTTTTAAAGCCATGTAAATCCCGCCATACTTTCCAAGCACATCAAGTTTTTTCTGCAAGGCTGCCTGGGCGGTACGATTTCCGTTCATTACGGAGATTGCATATTGCTGATTAAGCACCTGCGACTGGTACTCTACGTCATTAACTCCCAAACCTCCCAGTACTACGAGCGAATCTACTATTTTATCTTTATCCGCTTTCATCGCTTCATATTCGGCTTTTACAACCTCATAACCTTTAACGGAACGCTGCCTCATCATATCGTTCTTGGTTGAATCGAGCAATGAGGCAATGGTATTGGCAATATTGGCGGCAAGTTGAGGGTCTTTATCAAAAACAGTTATCTGAACCGCCATGAATTCGGTGCGACGGAAGGTGATGTTGTCGTCGTATTCTTTGAAAAGCATTGAATACTTTATATCCGAAGCGCTGTCAATATCATAATGCCGCATCAGGTCAAATTGTTTCACAACCCTGTCGCGGATTTTATTGGAGTGCAAAATCTGCAGTAGTTGCTCTGCCTGATCATCCTCGCCAAATGCAGTAATATCCTGACCTTTTATTGATTGTTCATTCAGCAGCGATTGGGAAATGGAACTACTGCTGGCAGGAAACATAATTACCGTAGATTTGAATTTTGGCGTAATGAACCAGGGCGAGGAGAAGAACCATGAGGCGACGATAGCGCCCAGCATAACAATTAACAAGGGTTTACGCCACTTGTAAAGAAAGATCACGAGGTTTGAGGAATCGAAATCATCTCCGTTTTTTACTTCATTGGTCATAGGAGAAAAATCAAAATTGTTGCCAAAGATAGGCAATTATCCGAATGATAAAGTGGGAGTCAGACGGAAATCCTAAATAATCAGCGGTCCTGGCGAAGAATTTTTTGCAACGACCCGAAACTCCATAGTTTTAGGATTGAGGCAAAAATTACGGAAATTAGCAGGACAAGAGTAAAGCTGCCAAGCCAGGAATATGACGCCGGCAGAAATGACCAATGAATGGGGAACATTTTTGAAATATAGTTGAAAACGATTACCCCTGCAATAAAAACAAATAAGGTAATAAGATATCTGAAATTCACTTTAAACCTGAAAATTTTCTGAACTATAATCACCTGAAGAACTGCCATGGTAAATTGTGTCACCAGACTGGCAATTGCCGAACCTGTTGCCAAAAATTGGGGAATAAGAATGAAATTAAGGATAAAGTTAATCACCAATCCTAATAAAGCAATGATATTAAGCTGTTTAAAACTTCCATTGGCTGTTAATAAAGTGCCAAAGATATTGACCGTTGAAACGGCGATAAAGCCGGGAATGAGTAGTCGGAACACGGAGGTTGACTCGTCAATATGTGAATCATATAGCAGATCAATTACCTCCCTGCTGTAAAAAAACAACCCGATTGATACTATTGAAGCGATTGAGATGATTAAGGTGAAGGAGAGTTTCAGCATCTGCTCCACCGGTTGTTTCTCTTTGAGCATTCTGCTGAATATAGGAACCAATAGAACGGCAAACAGATAGGCAACCATATTGGCGGCGTCGAGTAAACGGAATCCAGACGCATAAATACCTGCCTGTTCATTACCGGTTTTGTCGGGCAATAAACTCTCCATCATTACAGGGTCAAGCCGGTTATAGAATGTCATTAACAACACCAGCAAGGCAAACGGAGCGCTTTGTTTCATGATCATCAGAAAAAAAGGCCAGTTCCAGTTTAATTTCCGGAAGCGCGCTTTTTTAACGACAATCATGAAAGCAATAATTGCCGTGATGGAATAAGCCAACGTTTGCGTGTAAACAAACCACTCAATTCTAAATGGCGAATCAATAATCCCTCCCCACAGCAATGCGCCGCAAAACAAAATCATCATCACCCTGTCAAGAACTGATAGCATGCTATCCGTTCGAAACATGAGAAAGCCTGAAACATTGGACCGCAGATATAAAATGAAAGAGAGCAGAAACTGATTGAAAGCAAGCCATCCGAGCAAACGAAACTGAGCCGCGCTGTAATTCAGAATCAGGGCAACGGAAAAAATAATTAGAATATAAATAACCGCGAGCATGAGTTTTAGCACAAGTAAACCCTCGAAATGCTTGTTTAGCAATTGATTGTTTTGGGCAATATTCCGGTTGTTAAAATTGGTTATCCCCAGATCGAGAAGGATGTTGAACAGAAAGGAGAAATTCAGAATAACAGAATAAAAACCGTAATCAGTCACCCCGACACTGCGCTGAACGGTAAGGTCAATCCCAAAAATCCAAACGGGTTTTATGAGAAGATTTATGAAAAGAAGTAAACCCAGATTTGTCAGGAACTTCCGCTGCATGAAATAGGTGTAAAGTCGGCCGGGATTGGGATCTTTTACTATTAACTCAAAAAATATTCAGATATTTGCTACAAAGTTAAAAAATTAATGAACATTGCGGTTAACACACGGTTGCTGATCAACAACAAGCTGGAAGGTATTGGCTGGTTTACTTATGAATCGCTGAAACTCATAACTAACCAGCATCCTGAGCATCGCTTTTATTTCATCTTTGATCGCGACTACGACCCGCAGTTTATCTTTTCCGATAATATAACGCCCATTATCCAATTCCCGCAGGCGAGGCATCCGATACTATATTTTACATGGTTTGAGATGGCGCTTCCGAAATTGTTCGAAAAAATCAAACCTGATCTTTTTCTTTCCCCCGACGGATTTTTATCCCTGAAAACGCCGGTTAAATCTTTAACTGTTTTCCATGACCTTAATTTTGAGCATTATCCGCAGGATATTCCATACTGGACAAGAAGATATTACCGGAGATATTTCCCGAAATATGCTGCAAAAGCAGTAAGAATCGCTACCGTTTCCGAATTTTCAAAAAGCGATATTGTCAAACAATATCATGTTTCGCCTGATAAAATTGATGTTGTTTATGATGGGGCAAACGACGCCTATCAACCAATTAAGAAAGTAAACCGGGAAAAGATCAGAGCGAGATTTTCCGGGGGACGCCCCTATTTTGTGTTTATTGGCTCGCTGCACCCGCGAAAAAATCTTGTCAACCTGTTTCGGGCATTTGATCTTTTTAAAAAATCAAATCCATCGGAAGTAAAACTACTGATAGTGGGAGCCAGGAAGTGGTGGACAACTGAGATTGACTCGGCTTACAACCGGATGGTTTTTTCCGACGACGTGATATTTACAGGCAGGCTCAACATTGATGAACTGAAAGGAGTTCTGGGTTCGGCGCTGGCGCTCACTTATGTTTCATATTTCGAAGGTTTTGGAATCCCGATAATCGAGGCATTCAGAGCTGAGGTGCCTGTGATAACCTCCAATGTTACTTCAATGCCCGAAGTTGCCGGCGACGCCGCTCTTTTTGTCAATCCTTTCGATCCTGAATCAATTGCCGAAGCCCTATACAAAGCTTATCAATATGAAAGTCTGCGCGAAGACCTGATAATTCGCGGTCGTCGGCGCAAGTCTCTGTTTTCGTGGCAGCAAACCGCCGACCGCTTGTGGGAATCTATTGAAAAAGCAAATAAAGCCTGATTATTTATGAACATTCTATTGTTGGGTTCCGGAGGCAGGGAACATGCGCTGGCATGGAAAATTTCACAGAGCAGCCTGCTTTCCCGCCTGTTTATAGCGCCTGGAAATGCCGGAACTGCTTTGATCGGAACCAACCTCGCTATCTCTGTCCTTGATTTTCCTTCCATTAAAAAAGCCGTTCTGGAACATCAGATAAATATGGTAATCGTAGGACCGGAAGACCCTTTGGTATATGGAATCTATGACTTTTTTCTTGCCGACCCTCAAATCTGCCGGGTTCCGGTAATCGGTCCATCGGCAAAAGGCGCCCGACTTGAAGGAAGTAAAGACTTTGCTAAACAGTTCATGCGCCGGTATGAAATCCCCACAGCGCGGTACATGACCTTCGACAAAACAACAATCACCGCCGGAATTGAATTTCTGCATACTCTGAAGCCGCCTTATGTTCTCAAAGCCGATGGACTTGCCGCAGGAAAAGGAGTGATTATCTCTGATTCGCTTGAAGACGCCATTACCGAATTCACCAGTATACTTATGGAAAACCGATTTGGAAGCGCTTCCGAAAAGGTAATTATCGAGGAATACCTGCATGGCATTGAACTGTCGGTTTTTGTAATAACCGATGGCAAATCCTTTAAAATACTGCCCGAAGCCAAGGATTACAAAAGAATCGGCGAACGCGATACAGGCGCAAATACTGGCGGCATGGGATCAGTTTCGCCGGTTCCGTTTGCTAATGATTCTTTTATGGATAAAGCGCTGGAACAGATTATCAAACCTACCATTAAAGGTCTGATAACCGAAGGAATAGATTATATTGGATTTATCTTTTTCGGATTGATGAATGTCAATGGAAATCCCTTCGTTATTGAATATAACTGCCGCCTTGGCGACCCTGAAACCGAATCCATAATTCCTCGTTTGCAGAACGACCTGCTTCAGTTGTTCAATGCAGTTGCAACCCGAAAACTTGAGCGGGAAATTATTCAAATTGACAAACGAACCGCGGCAACCGTCATGCTTGTATCAAAAGGTTATCCCGATGCGTATGAAAAATTCAAAGTGATCACCGGAGAAAAGTCTGTAACCGGAAGCCTGATCTTTCATGCAGGAACAGCGGCAAATAGCGAAACAGGCGAGGTTATTACCAATGGCGGACGCGTAATGGCGGTTACTTCCTTCGGGGCAACAATGGCTGAAGCGCTTGAGAAATCCTACAAAAATGCTGAAAAAATTACTTATGAAGGAAAACATTACCGGCGCGACATCGGTTTCGATCTATGTTCATAAACTTTTTTAAATCCAGTTTTTTCAGCCAGTATCTGATTATTGCTATAACCGGCATGTTTCTTTGGATTAGCGCTTTCATCACCCCGCCGGCGATGCCGGCGCCTGACAGTCCGGTTCCCCTCTACAATTTGGTTTATTTCTGGCTCCATGGTTATCCATTTATTGCTACGCTGCTGGGGTTTATACTGATTCTGACCGAAACCTATTTTCTTGCCTCCATGTTCAGTCGGCATGAACTGGTTTTAAAAAACTCCTCGCTTGCCGCTTTGGTATTCTTTGTTCTGATGAGTTTTCTGCCTGATAATCTCACCCTAACCCCGGTTAATATTGCTGTGGGGTTTATGATTATCATCCTTTACCAGATTCTGATATATTATAACAAACCCGAACATCTTGACAGGGTTTTCGTGGCAGGCCTTTTCACTTCAATTGCCGGTTTTTTTTACCTTCCGTTTATAATCTGGTTTGCCTTTGTTATTATCAGCCTGCTGGTTTGCAGCGCCGCAAACTGGCGCGCCTGGATGGCTGCCTTTATTGGACTGGCAACGCCTTTGATTTATATGGCTGTATGGGCATTCTGGCATAATGAATTCATTGAAGCTATTGATTCATATATAAAATTTTTCAGCCGGATTGTTTTGTTTCCAAATCCATTCAACGCCGATTTTTATATACTTGGAAGTTACACGCTGATTGTGGCTTTCTGGGGATTTTTATTCTACCGGAAAGGCGCTGATAAAGTTGTAGAAATCAGAGCCAAATCCAATGTTATCCTCTGGACGCTTTTTTTTGTTATCGTCTCTTTCCTGTTTTCAGGGTCAATGGCTGTTTATCATATTGCCCTTGCAATTCCTGCCTTAACAATGGTAACTGCGCGAACCCTCACCGGTTTAAAAAAAACGAAGGTAGCCGAAGTGATTCTGCTTGTCTATTTTTTTTCTGTCCTGTTGAATAATTTATTTATCCATAACCTGGTTTACCGGTGAAAATTATCTGACTGCCATGTTACGAAGCCATCTTACAGATATGCTTATCGAAGCAGGTTGCGATGAAGCAGGACGGGGTTGCCTTGCAGGTCCTGTTTTTGCGGCAGCAGTCATTCTTCCGCGTAGTTTCAGCCATGAAACCCTTACCGATTCCAAGCTACTTACAGCGAAACAGCGCAACAGCCTCCGTCCTGTAATTAAAGAAAATGCAATTAGCTGGGCGGTTGCAAGAGTTGACGCTCCGAAAATTGATGAAATCAACATTCTCAATGCTTCAATTCTCGCCATGCATATCGCTATTCAAAAACTCACTGTTATACCTGAACTTCTGCTTATTGACGGAAACCGTTTTAAACCGGTATTCGGAATTGTTCACAAATGTATTGTGCGGGGAGATTCAATTTTTCTTTCGATTGCGGCGGCATCCATTCTTGCAAAAACCTACAGGGATGAGTATATGCAGCAAATACACCATGAATTTCCAGAGTATGACTGGCATACAAACAAGGGATATCCGGTGAAAAAACATCGTGAAGCTATCCGTAAATTTGGTCTGACTCCATATCACCGCCTTTCATTCCGATGTGAAGCCCCTGAAACGAATCTTATTAACAATTCCCCCGCCATTGTTTAAAAACTTTTTCCCCTGCTTTATTTCTTACGGCTACCTTTGCACCGGTTTTCACAGAAACCATCCATGAAAAATATCAGGATTGTACTGATTTCACTTTTTGTTCTTCTTGCCATAGCGGGTTTTTCGTGGCTTGGATTCAATTTGTATCAAAAATTTCATCGTCCCGCCGAATCCCCTTTTAATGCCATACCAGGAAATACAGCGCTGATCATCCAACTGAACCAAACTGGTAACCTGTTAGATGAGTTGAACCGTTCGAATCTTTTATGGAAATCCATTTCACAATTTCCTGGGATAATTATTGTTCGCAATGAACTTCAGTACTTTGATTCAGCAAGCCGGAAAAACCAGGAGATCAGCCACATTTTTCAGCAATACAAAATTTGGGTTGCCATTACGCTGAGCGGACGTTCAAATTTCGGAGCGCTATACCTTGCTTCGGTTAATGGCGCTGATCCCGATACATATATTCTTGATTTTATAAAAGATCTTACAGAGGATAAAGCAATAATTACTTCCACTCCATATTCCACAACAAACCTTCACCGAATTCAGGTAAAAGGCGTCCGCAACCCTTTTTATTTCGCAGTGATGAAGGGAGTTTTCACAGGCAGCTACCATGCCAACCTCGTAAAAAGATCAATTGACCGGCTCTCCCTCAATACCCCGCTCGCAACTTCTGCCGGGTTTAAAAAAGTTGAAGCAACCGTTGGGAAAAAAGCCGACGCCAACATTTATATTAATTACCGTTTTTTCTCACTCGTTTTATCTACCATTACCAGGGAAGAAACTCTCGCCGACCTGATAAAATTCTCCGGTTTTGCCGACTGGAGCGGGCTTGATCTCATCATCAAAAAAGATGAACTATTGTTCAATGGCATCACGGTTGCATCAGACAGCAGTCAGCAATTTCTTTCGCTTTTCTCCGATCAGGAACCCCAAAAAATGGAAATTTCTGCTATTGTTCCATCAAACGCCATTTATTTCACTGCTTATGGATGGAGCGATCCTGCGCGCTTTTCGCGTCGTTTTCAGTCGCGTACAATAAACGATGAAAAATCCACCGCCGACCAAAATGCCGTTGCTTCCCTTATAGATCATTTTCAACTGAATATCGGCGAATATTTTCTTCCCTGGATAGGCAGCGAAGCCTGCGTTTTTGGACTCGATAACCCCGGAAGCGCCGAGGAGCGCGATTGCGCTGCGATTGCAGCGTCCGATACTGTTAAAGCAGCTTCGTTGCTGTTAGCGCTTGGCGATAGTATCGGACTAAAATCCGATTCTGTGGTATATCAGGGCAGCAAAGTCTATCTTCTTGATCTTCCGCCATTTTTCCCGTCTTTGTTTGGAGAAATTTTCGGCAAAGTAAAAGTAAAATGCTTCACGTTTGTAAATGGATATCTCGTTATGGGAAATTCGACAAAAGATATTGAGCAAATCATAAATCAATTTCAGGAAAGCGCAACACTTGAAAAAGACAAGACTTACAGCGACTTTGCCTCAAACCTTCCGGATAATTATAATGTTTACAGCTATTATAATACTCGAAACGCTATCCATACTATTCAAAAATTACTGAGTCAGAGCCTCTCGGCACAGTTGAACCCTGTTCTGGACAGTTTGCGAAAAATAGAATCCATTGCATTCCAGTTCAGTAATGCCGACGGACTTTTCTACTCCAATTTTTTTCTACGGTATAATCCTAACCTTGAAAATGAAGGACCGCTTCAATGGCAGGCAAGACTTGACACAACTATCGGCAAATCGCCAAAAATCATCAACATTACCAGAAACGGTGATAAAGCAATTATTCTGGCTGATATTAATAATAAGCTTTACCTGATTTCGCCCGAAGGTGAGATTAGGTGGAAATTACCAATCATGGGTAACATTCAAGGTGAAATCCACACAATTGCCCGTCCAGGTTATGATTCGTTGTTTCTCCTTTTCAACACCGATACGCACCTGTATATGCTTCATGCGGATGGTCGTTTTGCCGATAAATATCCGATGCGTTTTCCACTGAGGGCTACAAACGCACTTACGCTCATACCACCCGATAAAAATGATGTTTACACTATTCTGGTCGCTTTTCAGGACAACCGGCTATATAAATTTAACCTTGAAGGAACATCTTTTCCCGATTGGAAACGTCCGAATATCGGAGAAGAAATTTCACACGAGGCTTATGATCTTAATATTGGAAACCGTCATTATTTCGTGGTAACTGGTAACAGCGGAAAAACCATTATCACCAACCCTGACGGAAATCCGGCGATTGCGCTAAATCCCGGATTTATAGCGGCGCCATCCTCTGGTTTTTACTGCAACAAAACAAACAAAAAGGGCGTCATTCTTACTACCGGACACGGCGGTAAACTGGTTTTCATTCAGGAAAACGGCAGAAAGTCGGAGGTTACTTTGAATATTTTCTCGCCCGATCACCGGTTTTTCTATGAAGATATTACCGGAAACGCTCAACCGGAGTTTATCTATTCCGATCGTAACCAAATATTCTATTACAATCGAAACTATAAACTTATTTATTCTTATGCCTTTCGGCGCGACATCAGGAATGACCCATTCATTCTTCATGGTCCGGGCGGGAAGGCGCTTGTTGGTTTTGTTGTCCCCGAAACCAATGAGCTGTTTCTATTCGACCATAAGGGTTACTGTGAACTTGAATCCGGGATCAGGGGAAATACGCCGTTTGATATTGGTATCCTTGAAAAAGGACGACCGATGAGCTTAATTGTTGGAGCGGGCAGAATTGTAAAAAATTACCGCTTATCTAAGTTTTAAAACCGTTCCCGGCTTTGGCTCAACCAAATCATGTAGATTATTACGCTTATAGATCATCTTCAGTTTGACGCCGTATTGCTGGGAAATTCCATATAACGTTTCGCCTTCCCTGAATGTGTGATATTTCACGCTTGCCCGGCGGCGTTTTTGTTCAAGATATACGATTTGACCGGGTTTTAATGAAGTGGCAAATGCCAGGTCGTTGGCGGTAAGCAACTTTTCAACGCTGATATTAAAATCTCTGGAAATCAGATAGACGTTATCATCGTTTTGGGCAATTATCAGCTTGCGGCGGTTATTCAGAAAAATATCCCTGCCGGTAGCGCCTTGTCCGATTAACCTGAACCCAAGCTGAACTTCATCTCCCAATGCCACATCAGAAGCCTGAACGGTTTCCGGTTTTGGCTTTCCTGCCATAACTTTATCAAATTTGTGAAGTTTATAGGTTTCGATGGTTTTGATTAAAAGGTCGGCATATTTTGGATTAGTAGCATAACCGGCGGCTTTCAATCCGCGAGCCCATCCCTGGTAATCGGTTATTTCAAGAGTAAACAAAGATTTGTAACGGTCGCGCCGGGTGAGGAAATGAGAATGATCGCGGAACGACTCCAACGGATCGCTGTACTTTCTGAAACACTCATTTTTGGTTTCATCATCCTGAATAAAGGTCTTTCCCGACCACTCTTTATGACATTTAATTCCGAAATGATTATTTGCATCCGCGGCGAGTTTGCTTGTACCGGCAGTTGATTCAAGGATACCCTGAGCAAGAATAATGCTTGCCGGAATTTTAAAAAGGTTCATTTCATTAACCGCAATGCCCTTATATTTCTCAATGTAACCATTGACAACTTTTTCATAATTCAAATTTTGCCCGGTTAAACCTGATGAAAAAAATGCGCCACTGATGATTAAAAGAAACTTACCAGCGAAAGACATGCAATCTCCGTTTATTTTCATCATTACCTTTGAATGAGTTCGCGGAATCTTTTCCCACGTTCTTCGAAATTTTGAAATTCATCATAACTTGCGGCGGCGGGAGAAAGGAGGCATACATTTCCGGGACGCGTTTCGCGGAAGGCAATTGGCGCAAAATCATCAAACCTGTTTATAAAGAAAAGCTGTTTTTTGCCCGATGAAACGTGTTGAATTTCTTTGCCGATGCGGTAACCGGCGGCGCCAATGAGTATGATATTCCTTACGCCGGAACCGGCAAGAAAACTGCCGAGTCCGGCGTAATCAATTCCCCGGTCGAAACCGCCAGCCACAAGCGTATCAACCAAAGGTATTGCCTTGATTGCCTCGATGCATGCTTCGGGGATGGTTGCAATGGAGTCGTTGTAAAAATGAATCTTTTTATATTCGCCAACATATTCAAGCCTGTGTTCCAATCCCTTGAATGTGGCAATTCCCTCTTCAATAAATTCGGGATCAATACCGACAATCATTGCTACATTAATTGCCGCCATTATGTTTTTCAGATTATGCTCCCCGCGCAGGAAACGATCCTGATGAATTTTCCATACCGGAACCTCCTTTGATCCATCGCAAAACATAATTTGTCCGTCGCGAAGAGATGTTCCTTTTTCCTGTTTGACTGAAAGCGAATAAGAAAACCCCTTCCGAAAACGAAGAAACGGCTTGATTAGCGCGGAAACCAGATTATCGTCTGCGTTAAATACGATGAAATCTGATTCTGACTGATACCTCGTAATATTTAATTTGGCTTGCTGATAGGCTTCGTAGGATGAGTATGCATCGAGGTGTTCCTGAAAAAGATTCAAAAAAACCGAAATATGAGGGGCGACCTTCAGAAATTCCAGTTGATGCGATGACAATTCAACAACAATGAGTGTTTCCGCAGTGATTAGCCCTGTTATATGGAAAACAGGGTTGCCGATATTTCCGGCAAGTAAAACATCGCGACCGGCGCACCGCAGAATATGATGAATAAGACTTGACGTTGTACTTTTTCCTTTAGTGCCGGTAATTCCGATTACCTGAGCGCTGTACTTTTCGAGGAACAATTCTGTTTGAGAAGTAATTTTCTCGCGAAGAATCTGACCATCAGCTACGGGTTGTCCCGGCAAACCGGTAAGTTGCCAGACAGTAATTCCAGGCGAGCGAACAATCAGATCAAATTCAAGGAGATGCGATAAATAACCTTCTCCGGTGATAAATTGCAGGTTTTTATCGCCGGCGACCAAAGGATTTGCGACTACATTTTCATTGGCGTCGGCAATGGTTAATGGCAAATCAGGCAATACCCGTCTTATCAGTGAATAGGTGGATTGCCCCTCTCTGCCAAACCCCAGAAGCGCCACGGATTTTTCGGCAAAACGTTCCCGGATCAGGTTATCCATAGATTACATTTTTGAGTATTTGTTCAAATTCGGGCGGCAAATGATGATGAGGTGAAAAAGCGAGGAGAGTTTGCTCAAAATTCCCTGGCAAACATTGTGGATACAAACGACTATTCCGGTAATAATCGAGAAGAAAAGGGAGTGAATCCAAAGAGTTTCTGCCGATGATTTCACAGAGCGCTACATTTACTTCATCAACCGTGCCGATGCAATCAAATGGTTTTTCCTCTGCCAATCCTGATAACTGCTCAAACCAGGGCAGTAATTTTTCAGTGGATAACAGGTTTTTTCCAAAAATAGCGTAAAGGCTGGTTTCGGGTAAAAAAGGAGCCAATATTATGTATGTGAACAGGCATTTTGGGCAATTACAGCACCATGTATCGGTTTTACTTCCTGCATTGCAGCTTTTAAAAACAGGATGATATTTGGGAAAGCCGGAGAAAAGCGCCGCGATCTGTAGCTCATGCAGGGGTCTCAGAAAACTGAAGTAGTTGATTTCTGGATTAATCCAGGTAGAAATATATTGGCGGAAACCAGTTTCAAAAGCAAACGATTTTGAGTACTGATGATTGATATCAGTTCCCGGAATAGTTGGTTCGTTGGCGCTTGATTCATTTGAAAGAGCAATATGTTTTTTACCGGTCATCGCCGATGCTAGAACGGTAAGAAAGCCGAGAATCGCCGAAAACGGAGTATGCCCGTTAAGAAAACCCATGTCGTTCAGCGAAAGCAGCAGAGGATCAATGGTTCGAAGGATTTCGAAATAATCGTTCGCCGGAAATCCCGCTGCAACCATTGATTCGATGCAGGCTTTCCGAGGATTTAAAACCAGTGGAAGAGTTCCTGGCATACCTCCAAGTATTTCTAGCGTTACCGCTGAATCTTTTCCCCCGCCAACCGGAATGATAATGGAATTATCGAGGGAATAACTTTGAGGCGGAAGATGATTTTTGGAGGCAACTTCAATATTCAAAAATGTGTCCTTATCAGAATGGATGGAATTCAGATAAAAAAACTCGCCTAACCCATGAAAATAAAGATGTTTCCACCATTTAACCTGTTCGGGAAACAAGCCGTAGGGCTGAATAATAAGATTGGGGGGACAGGCTGCTTTCCAGTAGCTGATCAGTTCGATCATTCCGATGTTGAAAACAATATTGGGCAGGCGGTTTGCAATATTTTCATCGGACAGGAAACAGGATTTCCTTGGTATAAAAAGCGTAGGGTAAAACTTATATTGGTCAGCGAGATTAAAAGTAAACCGGATTTCGAGACCGCGGCTACCGAGCGAATATTCCTGCTTTTCAAATACGAAAAAAGGAAACTGTTCCTTTAATTGCAGAAATCTGTCGCGCCTGTTTGATCTTAGCATGAAATGGTATTATATTTGTCGGACGAGCCTGCGCAAAAATACTAAAATTGTGAGAACAACATGGAAAAACCAGTCATAAAACCAAAGCAGGGAACCATCCTCATTTCGGAACCTGCGCTGCGCGATTTCTTCTTCCGACAAGCGGTTGTACTTCTCGCCGAGCACAATGATGAAGGCACATTCGGACTGATCATCAACAAGCCCATTGAAATCAGACTGAAAGAAATTCTGAAAGATTTTCCGCCGTACAAGTTACCTGTTTATCTTGGCGGACCGGTAAAGACCGATAGTCTGTTTTACCTGCACAAGCGTCCGGATATTGACAATAGTCTGCATGTAATGGAAGGACTTTATTGGGGAGGCGATCTTGACGTCATCCGCGAAAAGATGAAATCCAAAGAGCTGCTTCCAAATGATATCCGGTTTTTCCTTGGTTATTCCGGATGGTCGCCCAACCAGCTCGACAAGGAAATCAGGGAAAAATCCTGGGTTATATCCCAAACAACGGTCAGTGAAATCATCAATGACCACCCCGAAACGTTATGGAGCAATTACCTGAAAAGCATGGGAAAGGATTATGCTATCTGGGCAAATTTCCCGGCAGATCCGACCTTCAATTGACGATTTCGCATTTCACAATTTGATAATCTTCCCACTCCCCACCTGCTTTCCTGCCTGTATGCGATAGTAGTAGATCCCTGCAGGGAGGTTCCCTGAATTCCATTCAAATTGTTGTTCGCCTTTTGATTGGTATGCATTCAAAGGTTCTGCAACCATTTGCCCGAAACCGTCAAATACCTGAATATTTACCTGCATAGATTCTTTCAGCGTATACCTGAAAGTCGTTGATTCAATAATCGGATTCGGATAACTGCCAACTGCTAACTGCCAACTGCCAACTGCCGGCTTATCAATCTCCGCCGGAATCGCCCCAAACTCATACGCTCCCATGTCCACGATGGCAATTCCATCGCCATTGCCATCCCAGATGCGCTTATTCCCGATGATATCTCCAAAAGGAAGATTTAATCCAGCGGTATCTGGCGTGCCGGTATCAATGCAGGGTGAGCCATCGGATAAAGCATAGGTATGGTCGCTGCTGCCGGCAAACAGGGGATCAACATTGATATTGCCTTCCAGCCAGTTGACTGATCCATTGTTATTGGTAAAGATGCCGTTTTGCCCACCCTGGATATCAGAATTTATTACAGTTAAAATACTATTCCAAGAGTTATTTTCAAAAAGGATTTCATTTGGCTCATCATTCCATACGATTGAATTCGTCAGTAATACCTCAGAACCCCACATTTGAATCCCTGATCCGGAATTATCTGAAATGGTCACATTTGTTAATACTGACGTGCCGCTATAAAGATAAATCCCACCACCATTTGCTCCTGTATTGTTGATAATTTGTACATTTTGCAATTCATTAATCCATGTCGAGAGTGAAAACAAATGAATGCCACCCCCTTGTTGACTTGCTACATTATCGGTAATTGTAACATTCATTAACTTGAATGCGGAACTGTATCCGCCCGCATGATTATCAGAATCGCAACACAGCCCTCCTCCGGTTTCCGCTGTATTGCCGGAAACAGTAACATTATAAAATGATGGTCTGCCAGAACCAAAAACATAAACTCCCCCCCCGGAACCTGCGGAATTATTAATTATTTTCAAATTTTGAAGGGATGGAGCGCCTGCCATCAAACCCACAATAGTAGGCTTTCCGATGCAAATTCCACCACCCTTGGATGAATTTCCGTTTGTAATCGTGAATCCTGATATTACCATTGAAGAGTCCACAAAACCACCTAAAGTGATCACACTTCCCGACTGATTACCATCAATAATGGTCGCGGAAATATAGGATGTATCCAGGGTGGTCAGAAAAAGGGAGGCAACGGTGATGTTTTTAAAGTTTAAAAAGTTTCCTTTAAAGTCGATGTTCTCCACATAAGTTCCGGGGGAAACCAGCACGGTATCTCCGGCGTTTGCAGTATCAATTGCCTGTTGGATAGTTGGAAAATCGGCTGGCACATGGATGATCTGTGCCTGCAATGCAGCCGTGAAAGCCAGGCTGCCAAGGAAAAATAGAAGTTTTTTCATGTTGATATGGTTACAAAGAATAAAGGATTCAGTTTGCAGTTCGCTGATCGCCAGCGGACTGCCAACTGCCAATTGACGACTAATATTTCACAATCTTCCCGCTCCCCAATTTATCTCCTGTCTGAATCCTATAAAAGTACATCCCGGCAGGCAGATTCTTTGAATTCCATTCAAATTGTTGTTCGCCTTTTGATTGGTATGCATTCAAAGGTTCTGCAACCAATTGCCCGAAACTGTTAAATATTTGAAGGGTTACCGATGACGACTCGCGTAGCAAATATGAAAACGTTGTTGAAACAGCAATCGGATTCGGATAAATCGTAATTCGTAAATCGTAATTCGTAAATCGTTTTATTCCAACCCCTCCTTTTATATCGTCATAAGCTCCCATATCAAATCCTGACCCGGCAGGCCTGGCTGAACCAAGAATATCATTTAACGGAGCAGGAATTACAGCGCCAATGGAACTTGTGTATTGGGCTGCCCCGGCATCAACACAAGGGCTCCAGACCTGAGGATGCAGGGTTTGAGGATCTGCAAACTGCGGATCTTCATAAAACACCCCTGACCCGATTATCCTGGAACCCTGAATATCATTTGTGTCAATCTCGGAATATGCGATCTCAACCACTCCGGAAGTATTATGGATTTCATGATAAAATGCTGATGAATCCTGCCAGAATATGCAATTAAAGATCAGAGGATCGGCAGCGATGGAATAGATGGCGCCACCTGATCCCAAAGCAGTATTACCGGAGAAGGTATTATTAACCAGGGTCGCCAGGTGACCGGACATGCCAAAATAATCCCAGAGATACAATGCCCCTCCGTAGTTTTCTGCATGATTCCCCTTGAAAACGTTGTTTTGTAATATCACCGGAGCATCAATAGTTAGAAAAGCGCCGCCATTTTCAGCCACATTATCAAAGAAATAGTTGTTTTCAACCAGAACAGTGTTGTTTAATATCACATCATTTTGCATTCCCAATCCTCCTGTAAACAAATTACTGACATTGCCTTTGAAAACATTGCTGCTGACCACACTCCCCGGATCGGGATTGACCAACAACAACCCTGCAACACCTCCGGAGGTGGTTCCGGTAATCGCCGTGTTGTACGCCACTTCATTGTTTGAAAATACTACTGGCACATTCATGATAAGTATTCCGGCTGATGTTGCAAAATTGTTCTGAGATTGTATCAGGTTGTGTGTGATTGTATTATGATTGACAATCATTATAACAGGAGTCGTCCATAAAGGCATCTGAAGGCAATCCATTCCACCGCCCTCAGAAGCTGCATTCTGGACGCCTGAGCAGGTATTGTATGAAATTACATTATTGAAGATCCTTGAATTGTAGCTGATAGCAATACCTCCTCCGGCAGCATACTCATACTTTGAGACGCAGGTATTGCTGTCGATAGTATTATTTGCGATCACCGCCCAATAGTCGCCATCTGCATATTTGCCCCCGATACCCCCGCCGGCGGTACTGTTTCCATTTACAGGCTGCGTATCGTCGAGCGTATTGTGGGTGATCCTGTTATGAATGATTTTAGCGCCGGCCTCCGAGATCCAGATTCCGCCGCCTTGCCGGTCGTTCAGGTTATCCGTTGTATAAGTTCCTTTGCCATGCTGGATCGTAAACCCACAGAGGATTGAAGTGGAATCTTCCCCTGAAACGAAGTAAACTACCGAAGCGCTGTCCATATTGGTAAGCAGGCTCCCGTCTATAATGGTCTTACTGATATGGCTGGTATCGCCATCCATCAGGAACCGGCTGGCTACCATGAGCGGCTTCCTGCCAAGGAAGTTGATCTGTTCGTAATATGTCCCCTCGGCTACCAATATGGTATCTCCCGGGGTTGAAGCGTTGATCCCTGACTGGATCGTTGGATAATCGCCAGGCACATGAATGATCTGCGCCTGCATCGCAGCGGCTGTCAACAGCCCACAGCAGAGGATTGCAATTTTTTTCATGGGATTTGTTTTTGTTGATTGACTGAATTTTGACACGTGATTTGCCTTCGCAAAATATTTCATGCGTGTAAAACAAGGGAATGTCAAGGCGGGGGCCGTCAGCGGCGGTCGAGGCAATGGCAACTGGCAGTTACCGGAGTTTTAACCTCATTGGGAACAGAAATTTAGTTCATCATGTAAACATTCTGCCCTTCATATTGAAGCGTTAAATATACGACAAAATCATGGTAAAAGCAATAGAGGTTTTCATCATTTAACTGTATCGCTATTTAGCGCCAATCATTGTAAATCATCAATCATTCTTCGGATTTTGTCTATTCTTTTCCAATCTGTTTGGGTGTTTTCAAACTCCGACAGGTCAGGCTTTCCCATAAAAACGTCGTGGCGCTTAAAAATCATCCGGCTGACCTCCTGCTTTTCGAGATGAATGTGAACCTCTTTTGCTCCTGTTAATGTGAGCAATTCTAAGATATTGTGTTCTTTAACCCCGCTTCCGGGCATGATGATGATTCTGCCGTTTGTTTTTGAAATCAAATTCTTGATTAATAAGGCGCCTTCAAGAGCGGTGGGTTTTTGCCCGGAAGTAAGAATCCGGTCAAATCCCAGGTCAATCAAATCTTCTATTGCCTGAAAAGGGTCCATAGTCATATCAAATGCGCGATGACAGGTCATGCTCATCGGCTGCGCCAGATCAGCAAGAGTTTTCATCCGGTCCCTGTCAATAGTTCCATCCGGCAGCAGAATGCCAAATACCACGCCATCGGCGCCCTGTTCTTTGGCAAAACGAATATCCTCCTTCATGATATCAAATTCGATTTGGGAATAAAGGAAGTCGCCTCCTCTGGGACGAATCATAACAAAGAGGTCAATATCAAGGCGTTTTCTGGCAACACGAATGGAGCCGACGCCTGGAGTAGTTCCTCCATCGTGAAGGTTTTCACATAGTTCAACGCGATTTGCGCCCCCTTTTTGGGCTTCAATTGCCGACGTTGCAGAGTTGACACAAGCTTCTATAATCATAATATTGTGTATTTTTGAACCATTAGAAATATCCTTGCAAACGAAGGTAAATAAAAGTTATGAAATCACGATTGTTTTCGTTTATGGTTGCCATGTTTGTTTCTTTTCAACTCATTGGAAATCATCCGGATTCTCTTCTGATAAACAATCTTCTGAAGGAGGGCAAAGCTGTTTATAAACATGATAAAGACAAAGGAATCAATATATATTTAAGATCAATCAATCTGGCAGATTCTGCGGGCTATATGGACGATAGTGTCGCCTCGGCAAAGGTTACTGTGTCAAATTATGAGTATTACAGAGGGAACACTGCAAAGGCTATCGGGTTTGCCTTAAGCGCATTAAATTATTACAGAAAAAAGGGAAATCTGAAAATGACCGTAAAGATGTTAACCCTGGTGGGAGATATTCTGCGTGGCAACAGTTTGTATGATCAAAGTTACAAGTATCTCAATGAAGCAAAAGCTATTGTAAATTCATTGTCAGACAGCCTGCTCCTTGCCTCAGTCTATAATCGCCTGGCTGCTCTTTATTTTGAGGATTGGCGCATTCCATTTGATACCACCGAAAAATACGCGCTTATTTCACTCCATTTTGCCAGCTATAATGGTATTGAGACTCTTATTTATAATAATCTTAATATTCTCGGGGGACTTGAAACCAAACGGAAAAATTACCGGAAATCGCTGAAATACCTTGAGCAGTCATATCCTATAGTGATAAAAACCTTTCATGAGGATGAACCACTTATTCTAATCAATATGGCTCGAAATTATTTTCTGCTTAACATGAAATTCAGAGCGGAAGAGTTGTTTCTGAAAGCGTTTAGACTGGCAAAGGAACTGAATATTCCCCAGTATATTCGGCTCTCCAGCATGGGACTGGAGGATATTTATTTAACGAATGGCGATTTCAAAAAAGCCTATCCATTTGTTATTTTGTACTACCAATCCAAGGAGTCAATCCTCTCGCAGAAAGTATTGGTGCAACTTCAGGAGTTTAACAACAAAATTGCGTCGGAAAAACAAAGATCGGAAAACCAACGGTTGCGTTTTGAGCAAAAAATAGAGAGAGAACAACTGCGTACCAACTCTATAATTGGGTTTCTTTTATTTGTACTACTGATTGTTTCAATTGGGTTTCTGTTTTACCAAAACCGTCAGCGGCAAAATATAAAACTTATTGCAGGAAAACTGGATCAGTCGAATAAAGTTCTCCGTAGATTTATCTCTATTCTTGGACATGATCTGAGGTCGCCATTTAATGCTTTAATAGGCTTCACCGATATTCTTAAAAATGATCCCGAACTTTCAGTTGAAGACCGGGAGATGGCAATAGATAGTCTTTATTCCGTAAGTCGTTCAACCTTTAAATTACTCGATAGTATTCTCGAATGGTCAAGGATTAATTCTGAATCAATCAAGCCTGTTAAAAAGAGTTGTGATCTTGTTGAATTAGTACGGGAAACCATTCATGGATTCGAAACTGTAGCCTTACTGAAGAAAATAGATATTAACTTTTCCGCTTTGGTTCCGGTGCAAATCTATGCTGATCAGGATATGATACTCACTTCGTTACGGAATATAATATCCAATGCCATCAAATTTACTAATCCGGGTGGTTTGGTTACGGTTACTTTGAGCGCAGATATTCAGGCGGCGAAAATTGAAGTGTGCGACAATGGAATCGGAATCGCTCCTGATGACATAGAGAAACTGTTTCACCTCGATGATAACTATAAATCAAAAGGAACCGGCGGCGAGCAGGGAACGGGATTTGGTTTAATCTTATGCAAGGAGTATATATTATTGCATGAAGGCAACATTGAGGTAAACAGTGAGAAGGGGAAAGGAAGCAGATTCGTTATAACCTTGCCGCAGAAAAAAAATTCCCAACCTGCTCATTGAACTCATCTTTGAATTCAATCAGCGTATTATGCCCCGAACCCGGAAGTATCCAAAGTTGTGACCCCGGAATATTTCTGAAAATTTCGAGTGTATGTTCAGGTTTGATAATGTCGTGGTCGCCGCCGATAATGAGGGTAGGGCATTTGATCGTCCGAAGGGTTTCGTGGGAAATATTGGGTTGATAAATCATCATCCTGACGAGCTTAGTCTGGTTTGCCAGCTCAGGGTACTGTTCAGCATGGCTTAACATATTCACCTGTTGTACCATGGACTGAATTTCGGCATTGGAAATAGCCGTTGTATCTGGTCTGATATTCGCCCCGGTGACGGCGAGCTTTTTCACCTTGTCAGGGTGCCTGATGGCGAGCTCCAATCCATTGATCCCGCCATCGCTCCATCCAATTACAAAAGCAGAATCAAGATGCAGCGAATCGAGCAGGGCATTGAAATCGTCGGACATCATCTCGTACGATAATGAATCTGATGGGTCGACTGATTTTCCCTGAGCGCGGCTGTCAACCGCAATCACACGGTATTTCTTCGCAAACCAGGGAATTTGATATTGCATTGATTCGATTGACCCACTGTTACCATGAAGCAGGAGCATCGGTTCTCCTTTTCCATAAACTTCGAAATACATTCTGAAACCCCGGATTTGGAGATACCTGCCATTTTTTGAATTTTGACCATATTTTATTTCTGAACCCGTTTTTGATTTGGGTTGTGAAAATGCCGGAAAAGACAGGTTAAGAAGAAAAAGCAACACAGACGAAAGAAAAATTGTTTTCATAAGGTTAAGAATTAGCCTGCAAATGTATACTAAACCAGATAGTTTGTTTCAAGACCCCACCCAAATTCCTTCCCCAAAAAGGAAAAGACTAACTATGTGGTTTGTCCGGCAGGAAAATTATTTTTTCTTCTCCGGCGCCCTGATCGGTTCCCTCGGTTGATCCTGTGAATTCACTGGTTTGGCGGGAGACTGCTTTGGCTGAGGTCTTTGCTGTATTTGCAGCTTCTGCTGCTCGTTTCCTGAACTGTTGTTTGATAATCTGTTCATGGGATTTTGTTTTTGTCTGTTCGTTACCGGAATTTGATAATACCGGGTCAATGCCCATCCCAGGTTTTTCCCTTCTTTTTCAATATTTGCGATATAATAATAAAACTGTATGATTTTCACCTGCTTGTCCACGAAAAAATCGGCGTATAGGGAATCGCTCTCGCCCGGTTCAATTTCAAAAGGCGCCTTTTCCGAAAATGTCCAGTTTCTTTCCCAAATCAGATGCCAATCAATACTGGTGGAATCTTCTGAAACCGGATCGGCGCCAGCCTTCAAACGTAATACTCAGGTTGATCCCAGGAAAATGCTCCCTCTTTTTGATGAACATCCGGTAGGTCCAGATCCCGCCCACAATCATGGCTGCGATGGTAAATCCTGCCTGGATGATATCCACCCATTCTTTGAATTCGGTTGGAAGGGTCATTGCTATAGTATTCATAAGCTGATTTTAAGATAAATTTTTATAGACAAATCACACCTGAAACAGCAGGCGGCAAGTGGTGATTTCCACCATTTTTTCACCTGGATTTTTTCAGTAATTCTAACATTTTCTGATTTTGTCATACTTTCTGGTTTTGTCCAATACGTTTTGCGACATGCTATAGTTTGTTGGTCAAGGCAAAGATAAAGAATATTATTTAGTCCGATAGGAGGAATTCAAGAGCGGCGATCATTTCGAATTTTTCCAGCGCCCTTACCGGTTCCCCAGGTTTTGCAAAGGATTCACTGAGTTGTCAATTAAACCGGGGATATGGAATTTGAGCGACTATAACCCCACAAACTAATGGGGTTTTTTATTATTTTTGCCAATATTCTGTATCACTTCATTTACAGAATTGTGAATGATACTTGAAAAATGCTATTGGATACCTATTTGGATTCCCCAAAAAACAAAATCCACAATTTTAGAATTTTGAACTTCCATTGAACTTTGCGTTAAACGTAAAATATGATTTTTAGTAGTATTATCATCAATTTATATCAAAATAACGAGTAATAAAATTATTCTGATGACAGAAATTAATTCCAAATACGACCCCTCTAACGTTGAAGATAAATGGTACGCCTGGTGGATGGAAAAAGGCTTTTTCCATTCCGAACCCGACAACCGCGAGCCATATTGCATTGTAATTCCGCCGCCAAATGTTACCGGAGTGCTTCACATGGGGCACATGCTCAACAATTCCATTCAGGATATTTTTGTGCGACGGGCGCGTATGTTGGGCAAAAATGCCTGCTGGGTTCCCGGTACCGACCATGCATCTATCGCAACCGAAGCAAAGGTTGTAACTAAACTTAAGGAGCAGGGAATTGACAAGTCGGCTCTCACGCGCGAGGAGTTTCTCGGTCATGCCTGGGAATGGAAAACAAAACATGGTGGCATTATCCTCGACCAGTTGAAAAAACTCGGCGCTTCCTGCGACTGGGAGCGTACCTGTTTTACAATGGACGATTCGCTTTACGAATCGGTGATTGACGTCTTTATTGATCTTTACAAAAAAGGGTTGATTTACCGCGGAGTTCGCATGGTGAACTGGGATCCAAAGGCGTTAACTGCGGTTTCCGACGAAGAGGTGATCTATAAAGAAGTTAACTCGAAATTGTATTATGTTCGGTATAAGGTTGAAGGTGAAACGGAGGAGTGGATAACCATTGCCACAACCCGCCCGGAAACTATCCTCGGCGATACTGCAATTTGCGTTCACCCCGAAGATGAACGTTATCAAAGTCTTCGTGGTAAAAAAATTCTTGTGCCCTTGCTCAACCGCGCTATACCTGTTATTTTTGATGAATACGTTGACCGCGAATTTGGCACCGGGGCTTTAAAAGTAACTCCGGCACACGATATAAACGACTACAACCTTGGATTGAAGCACAAGCTTGAGGTTATTGATACATTCAATCCCAATGGAACCATGAGCGAAGCGGCACAACTATTCATTGGAGAGGATCGTTTTGTGGTGAGGCGAAAAATTTCAGAGGAGCTGAAGAACTGCGGACATATTGTTAAAATCGAAGAATATACCAATAAAATCGGTTATTCCGAGCGTACCGATGAGGTTATTGAACCACGAATTTCCGTTCAATGGTTCATGAAGATGAAAGATATGGCAAAACCGGCTCTCGATCTAGTTGAAAATGACACAATACTTTTCCATCCCGCGAAATATAAAAATATGTACCGCCATTGGATGGCAAATGTCACCGATTGGTGTATCTCACGGCAACTCTGGTGGGGACAACGCATCCCTGCTTATTACCTTCCGGATGGCGAATTTGTGGTGGCAAAATCAAAAGAGGAAGCATTTAAACAAGTAAGTTCAAAGTTTTCAATTGACGACCTGAAACAGGATGAAGATGTACTCGATACCTGGTTTTCAAGCTGGCTTTGGCCTATTTCGGTTTTTGACGGTATCCGCAATCCCGGGAATCGCGATATCAACTATTATTACCCAACCAACGACCTTATCACGGCTCCGGAAATCATCTTTTTCTGGGTGGCGCGGATGATCATGGCAGGCATGGAATACCGCAAGGAGATACCTTTCAGGAATGTCTATTTCACAGGTATTGTCCGTGATAAGCTGGGTAGGAAAATGTCAAAGTCATTGGGAAATTCACCGGAGCCGCTTGACCTTATAAGTAAAAATGGCGCCGATGCAGTCCGGGTGGGAATGTTACTTTGCTCTCCTGCCGGAAATGACCTGTTATACGATGACGCTCTTATTGAGCAGGGAAGAAATTTCTGCAACAAAATCTGGAATGCCATGCGGCTGATCAAAGGCTGGCCCGTTGATCCAAATCTTGCGCAATCGGAGGTCAATAAAGTTTCTTTAACCTGGTTTGATACTGCTTTCAATGCAGCCCTCTCAAATATTTATTCTTTATATGACGATTATCGGTTGTCGGAAGCCCTGATGGCTACCTACAAACTTGTATGGGATGATTTCTGTTCCTGGTTTCTTGAGATGGTAAAACCAGCTTATCAACAACCGATTGATAATTATACATATAATTTGGTAATTGGCTATTTTGAAAAGATATTGCAGGTTCTTCATCCTTTCATGCCATTCATCACCGAAGAGATATGGCATATCATCGGAGAACGTAAGGAGGAAGAATCAATAATGTTGACAAGGCAGCCTGAGCCAACTGTTTTTAACCAGAAAATCATTGAAAAGTTCTCTTATGCCTGCGATGTCATTATGGCAATCCGCAATGCCAGAAAAGAGAAGAATATCCCGCAAAAGGAATCCATCAAACTTTTTATCAGGAAGAATAACAATGAAACCACCGACAGAACTTACGATGAGCTGATTATGAAACTCTGCAACATCAGCGAACTTGGCTATGTTGAAAAAAAGGTTGATGGTTGCCTCTCCTTTGTAATTGGTTCTACGGAGTTTTTTATTCCACTAACGGAAATTTTGGATGTTGCCGAAGAGTTGAAAAAACTGGAAGAGGAGCTTGCCTATACAACAGGTTTTCTTGGGAAAGTATTGCAGAAACTAAGCAATGAAAGTTTTGTGAAAAATGCGCCGGCAAATGTTGTTGATTCGGAACGTAAAAAACTTAACGACGCAGAAGCGCGAATCCGCGTACTGGGGGAACAAATCAGCAGACTATTATGAAATAATCCATTTGGGCGGTTAGAAATTATCTTTTATTCTACTTCTTCAGCTTTTTATTATGTTGAAACACAAATTTCAAATCGGCATAAGTAACTATATCGCCCAATGAATTTTTAATTTCACCCATAGTTTTTTCGGGATTTTTATTCATAAATTCTGAAATCTTCTGAAGTTTTTCTTCCGGAACAAAATCTGTAACTTTAAGTTCGCCGCTTCCCACATAATCAGCTAAATGACTTTCAATAGTTGAGGTTGCCAAGGTTCGTTCAGAGGCAATTTCGGCAATAGTTTTACCGGATTTAAACATCTCAAAACTCAATATACCGGAACTATTTTTTCCTTTTTTCCCAACCGCCTCAATGTCAAGTTGTGTAGGAATTATTTTATTTTCGATACAATACATTTTGATTATAGCTATTATACTCTTGCCAAACTGATTGATTTTGGCATGCCCGATTCCTTTGATTGATTTCAATTCGGGAAGGGTGGTTGGCAATTTATTCATCAATTCAATGATTGACTTTTGCGGCAAAATCATATATGTAGGAAGATCTTTTTCGTTGGCAAGATTATCCCGCCATGTTTTAATCTCAGTATAAAGTTTGGGATGAATGATGCTTTTCGAAAATTCCTCAGGCGACAAGCCTTTTTGTTTAAACGACGGGCGGAAATCAACCTCGGCATTCGACCTCATTTTGAGATAGGCAATGGTTTCAAAGCCAGTTTGACAATTTTTCAGACAAGCTGATTTGATGAAAACCTCTTTTTGAAATTTTTCCAATGATTCATTAAGAAGTTTTTTTACAGCCTTATTATCTGTTTCAAAATTTATCGTTTCGAGAAATACAGTAAGGTGAGCGTTTAATTTGGCATAGAAATATGTGGCGGCTTGTTTGGTTCGATTCTGCAATTCAGGATTTTCTTCGGGAAGCGCCGCCGGCGTCAATAATTTCGTCATTTGCACCTTGAATTTTTCTGCAATTTGAAATAATTCAGTTTCGCAAAGAATTCTTTTCGCTTGTAAATCAGTAATTAAAGCGCCATCAATGATTGTTGAATTTTCAGCGGTAATTTTCAGTAAACCGTCGAATCTGTATTTGGTTAACTTAAAATCGAATAGTTCGTATAACAAATCCTGCTGGAAAAGGTATTTTGATTCGAAAAGTTTTTCGGGTCCCGGTTCTTTTTGCTGGGCTTCAAGCGAATAATTCATTACCAAAGCATCTGTTTTTATCCCTGATCCAGAGATTGGCGTACTTAAAACAATGCCGGCAAAAGTTCTGCAACGGCTTAAAGCCACATACACCTGCCCGAATGCAAAAGCCGCATTGGCGTCAATAATAACCTTATCGAAAGTAAGTCCCTGACTTTTATGGATGGTTATTGCCCAGGCTAATTTAAGCGGTAATTGCGTGAAACTGCCCGCCACTTCTTCTTTAATTTCCTTGGTTTCCTGATTCATAGAATATTTCACATTTTCCCATACAACCTGGCCAACGGCTATTTCCTCAGTATCGGCAGGACATTTCACAAAAACCAGATCATCTTCAAAACGGGTAATCTTTCCGATTTTTCCATTATAAAAACTTTTTTCGGGCGACAAATCATTTTTAATAAACATCACCTGAGCGCCCTTTTTCAATTCGAGTTTCTCTTCCGTTGGATAAAGGTATGGGGGAAAGTCATCGGTGATTTTGGCTGAAAATATGTGCGATTTTTTGGAAATATCTTTCAACCTTGCCTGATTTATTTCAAAAGCATTTGCATTATGTGTTGTTAAGGTGATGTAACCTTCATCGTCTGCGGGTTTAAAACCGGGGATGTATCGGGAGTTTAACTCATTTATGGTTTCTGCATTAATCTCATTTTCTCTGACTTTGTTAAGCAACCCGATAAACCAGGCGTCAGATTGCCTGAAAATTTCCTTCAATTCGATGATTATCGGATTGGTTTTTTTTAACGCCAGACTATCAAAAAAATAGACGCTTTTGTAGTAATCTCTTATGATATTCCATTCCATATCTTTAATTACAGGAGTAAGCTGATGCAAATCGCCAATCATAAGCAGTTGCACTCCGCCAAAAGGTTTATAGTGGTTGCGATATTTCCGCAATACTTCATCAACAGAATCCAAAACATCGGCGCGCACCATGCTGATTTCGTCAATCACAAGCAAATCAATACATTTAATAAGATTGATTTTTTCGCGATTGAATTTCCTTTGATTTCCTTCTGAAGCAGCAAAATTATTAGCAAGGCGAACCGATTCAGGTATTGCCGGAGCAAAACTCAGTTGAAAAAACGAATGGATGGTCACTCCTCCGGCATTAATTGCTGCCACGCCGGTTGGCGCCACTACCACCATTCGTTTTGGGGTGATTTTCTTTAAATTATGCAAAAATGTAGTTTTCCCGGTTCCTGCTTTTCCAGTTAGAAAAATATTCTTATTCGTAAATTGAATAAAATCTGTCGCCAGAAGCAATTGCTCATTCTGTCTGTATTCCATGGTGGTAAAATTAATTGTTTTCATTGTGGTTAATCCGAAAAAACAGAAAAGGTAATATGATTATACTAAATTTCTTTTCTCTTATTTATCCTGAAAGGTCTGACTGCATAGCAAAAGCTGACAGCGTCTGAAAGACCAGCCGGTGTTTATAACACCATAGATTTCTAATACCTTTTTACTCTATTTTATAACTTTTATTATTAATTTGCGAACTTCTAAGTAACTAACCCTCCGCCAATTCCCAGGCAACCTGATGAACGATGCCATTTCTGTTGCCGAATGTAGCATCGTCCATGCTGATAACCGTTTTTTGATAGTTATCATTAATTTGTTCAAGATTACCAAATTCCCGTTCAATTACTGCGGCGTCGCTCAAAGTCCAGGTTACCTGTATATAAAGTTTCTCTTTTTCATTTTCTATCACAAAATCAATTTCTTTGTCTTTCAGATTTCCTACAAAAATTTTAAATCCATGCATTTTATAAAACAGATAGATATAATTTTCAAGGTTTTGTGACAATCCGAATTCAAACCTGACCGACGAATAGTTCCTGAAAGCAAGGTCGTTCAGGTAAAATTTCTTTGGACCTGCAAGTATCTCTTTTGCCTTGATATTGAATCGTTCAGCCTTATGGATCAGGAATGATTGTTTCAGAAAGTTCAGGTAAGCAAGGATTGTTTCGTGGTTGGTCTTGATCTTATGACTATTAAAATAATTCACGATGGAATTTACCGAAAAGAGGTTGCCCACATTCGAAACGATAAATTTAAAGAGGTTTTCAAGGAGCCGGGCATCCTTGATCCGTTATCGCTGAACGATGTCGCGCAATAAAATCGTGTCCCGCAATGAAGAAGTGCAGAGCAGCTTCATCTCCTCATCATTAAGGTGAAGCAATTCGGGAAGCCCCCCGGTTTTCAGATAATTGATAAGCGATTGGCGATTTTTTACTTCACCTGTGAATTTACAAAACTCATCAAAGGAAAAAGAGTAGATCGCAAATGAGACAAACCTTCCACTGAGCAATGAAGCGAGTTCGCCCGCAGGTAAAGTGGAATTTGAGCCAGTGATAAATATTTCATAATCCGAAGTATAATCCTGTGAATAGGAGTTGACCAGTTTTTCCCATTGATCAACTATTTGGATCTCGTCGAGAAAAAGATAGATTTTACCAGATGGTTTGATGGTTTCTCTATACTTTTCTATTAACTCGTGCAGCTTCTGGTAATCGCTGACATCATCAAATTCAATTATTTCTTTGTTAAAGTAGAAAATATTCTGGTGTGTCTGAATATTTATAAAACAAATGTCAGTCTAAGAATCCCCACTGGAAATATATGTACTATTTCTTCCTTTTGTTTATGGGCTGTCAGGCTCGGAAACAATATTGTGAATCAATACGCCACCGATGCTGGAATGTTCGGGTGTAGCGGGTTTGCAATAACGCATTGCCTGGCTGGATGCACCATGATATCCATGTCTTCCATGGGAATAGCGCCAAGCAAACATGCGCATTCATCGCTATTCTCATGTTCTTGACAAATAGCCTAAAACAACTCAAGCTGCTTCACAACCTCCCTTTTGCGAGCAACTACCTTCATGTCGGCATATTTGTCAAGGAATGGATGAATACTTTTCTTAATCATTTTTGTAGGCGTAGTCCGGTGCGATTTACAGTAATTCATCAGCGATTTCTTCTGATGCGCAGTGACTTTAATCGTAATAGTTTTGAATTTAACTGGCTTGCGGGCTTTTTTTCTGGCTTTCTTTTTTTTTGGCATTTTCTAACGTCCGTTTAAAATGTCTTTGAAATCGCTGATAATCTTCTTTGCCAGATTTTCCGCTTTGGTAAGCATATCGCTTTCGGCATAGATGCGAATAATGGGTTCGGTATTCGAACGGCGCAGATGTACCCAGTCGTTGCCGAAATGAATTTTAATGCCGTCTATTGTTAAAATCGGATGCGATTTATATTTGGCGACAATTGATTCAAGGATGTTGTCAATGTTCATTTCAGGAGAAAACTCGATCTTGTTCTTCGAGATAAAAAAATCGGGATATTGCGCCCGTAATGTTGAGCAGGTTTTTCCGGATTTTGCAAGATAGGTCAGAAACAAGGCTATGCCAACCAGAGCGTCGCGTCCGTGGTGCAATTCAGGATAGATGATGCCGCCGTTTCCTTCGCCTCCGATTACGGCATGGCGCTGTTTCATCATTTCCACAACGTTGACTTCGCCAACGGCAGAAGCAAAGTATTCGCCGCCGGCGCGTTCTGTTACAACCCTTAGCGCCTGTGTTGAAGAAAGATTTGAAACAGTATTTCCTTTCTGGAGCTGAAGCACATAATCGGCAACAGCAACGAGCGTATATTCTTCGCCAAATGGTTCCCCGATCTGGTTGATGATTGCAAGCCTGTCAACATCCGGGTCAACTACAAAGCCAAGATCGGCTTTATTTTTAACAACCGCTTCGCAGATATCGGCAAGATGCTCGGGAAGCGGTTCGGGATTATGGGGAAAAAGCCCGTTTGGAGTACAGTGAAGCAGATCAACTTTACTAACGTTCAATGCCTTGAGCAAAGCCGGGATATAAATTCCACCCGTACTGTTCACCGCATCAACAACAATTCTGAAATTTGCTTTTCTGATTGCTTCAATATCAACGAGGGGAAGATCAAGAATTTTATTGATGTGCTTAACAAGAAAAGTATCGTCGGTTTTGTATGACCCTAGATTATTTACATCGGCAAACCTGAAATCCGCCAGCTCCGATAAGGCAAGAACCCTTTCGCCATCTGCGGCAGAAAGAAATTCTCCACTGCTGTTCAGTAGTTTTAGCGCGTTCCATTGCTTTGGATTGTGACTCGCGGTAAGAATTAAACCTCCATGAGCGGCAAGTTCAACCACGGCAATTTCGGTAGTGGGAGTAGTGGTTAATCCAATATCAACCACATTAATTCCCATTCCCATAAGGGTTCCGGTAACAAGGCTGTTCACCATCTGTCCCGAAACTCTCGCATCCCTGCCTACTACAACAAGTAATTTTATACCGGGAAGGGTTTCCTGCAAAAATGCGGCATAACCGGATGTAAAGCGCACAATATCAAACGGACTGAGGCCATCTCCTGCCTTTCCGCCAATGGTTCCCCTGATTCCGGAGATTGATTTAATAAGTGTCATTTCAGATTTTTAGGCAAATGTATAGGTTTTTCGGAAATTGCCGTACAATGTGAATAAAAATCAGCGATTCGGTATTGAAGGAAGGAAAATATGTTGTTATTTTGTGCAAATATGAATTACTGTTTATAAGCGAGTCGCGTTTCAAATATCATGGCTTACATACTTTCCGCAGTAATCTCAGTAAAACATGTCGAAACACCCTCCATCAAAAAGCTCTGGAATATTATCCGATATCAGGTTTTTCATATTTGACAGACCTGCAATTGCTACAAGTATAAAGTTTCACTCGGAAGAAGAAAGACGGTTATACAGCGAGAGTATTATGCAACGCACCGGGATTGGGGTTGATATGTACCGGGTGTTGAACATCCACCGGATTGGCATAGAAACTCCGGCGACTTTTGTGTTTGAAGAGTTGTTGAAATGGAACGGCGATTCAAGCTGCTGGCCAAATCATATCGCAAAGGTAACTCTCAAAGATGGAGAGTTGGAGCATATCAAGGTAAACCTGTTTGGGTGGCCTTCCGATCCTTTTGCTCCGAGAAAGGGAATTGCCCGATTGCAACTCTTTCATCTGTTTAACCTTAACGCAATTAATATCCAGTCAACGCCTGACCCGTTTGATTTTGATAATGCCCGGTATCTTTTATATAAGTGCAGCGGCGGCTATCCGATTGGGGTATTCTCTATGTATGTTCGCTCTTCAATTCCGGAACGGGGCGAGAAGGAGATGTCGCAACTTTTTATCATGGTTGGATTTAATTTCTATGGAAATAAAACCCTTACAAAACTGAATATCATCAACAAAACCTGGGAAGCCATTCATAACCGGGCTACTGCCCACATCATGAACAGGTTTAAACAACTGTGCGAATGGCGGTTTGAGAAATTCGTCAATTCTTAATACACCTGACTGCGAGACCATCCACTTTACTGCGATAGCTGCCACTCACTTCTGTCATGTCACTCCAAAGCCATTTCATCCAATCATTATGAGTATCGCTACCGGTACAGGTCCACAATTCGGCATAAGAATGCAACCACTGAAAATATGCGGCATAGCCTCCGCCGCTTACCATTCCGGCTGGCAGACAGGTGAAACCAGTTTCATTGGTTGCTCCGAAATTAGGAGGTTCCCAATGGGCGGTTCCTGCCTCTTTCATTTTACTTCCGGCATCGTCGCCAAGATATATTAACAAAGTATCCCATTCGTTCCTGGTCGGAAGATGCCATCCTGAAGGGCATATTCCACCAACGCCGCCAACGGGAACCGGGTTCCACGAAGTGGTGTTGGATGCGCCATTCAGGTACTGAACCATTTCACCCCATTGATAAAGTCCGCCATAAATGGCGCAATTGGAATCCACATTTGCGTAGCAGTATTTCTCAAAAACGCCGTTGTCTGTTTGAGATGAACTTCCCGGAATCTTTATACCAATGTTCATATTTTGCGCCAGCCAGCATTGCGATCCGATAAGAGTAGTATTATAGATTTTACCATCGCGTGAATCGGTAATAGGTTGCCCGCAGCTATTACACCCCAACGTAGTTTGCGTCAGAATCAACGGAGCTGATATGCCACAAGTGTTGTAAGTCCATACATATCTC
>JAPLDO010000168.1 GCA_026391715.1 Bacteroidota bacterium | reverse complement strand
TCACGGTGAGTATAAATCTCAACGAATTTGCCAAAAAACAGTAACCTTGCAGGTAACTATTGATTCAAATTCGGGTTTTTGTTTTGGTGTTGTTTATGCCATCGAGGTTGCTGAGCGTGAGTTGTTGAAAAATCCAAAATTATATTGCCTCGGCGATATTGTCCACAATAATATGGAGGTAACGCGGTTACGGCAACTTGGACTTGAAATTATTAATCACGCCGACCTGGGAAATCTATACGACTGCAAAGTCATGATCCGGGCGCATGGCGAGCCCCCAGAAACATATCGAATTGCCCTCAGAAACAATATAGAACTTATTGACGCCTCTTGTCCGATTGTTCTGCACCTTCAGAATGTAATTCACCAGGGATATATTGAAATGACCGAAAAAAACGGACAGATCGTGATCTACGGCAAAGAAGGGCACGCCGAAGTCAATGGTCTTAAAGGACAAACCAATGGAACTGCAATTGTGATTGGCGATAAAAATGACCTTTATCAGATTAACTTCACCAGACCTGTGCGCTTTTACAGCCAGACAACTAAAAGTGTGGAAGGCTTTCACGAAATTGTTACGGTGATTCGTGAACAGATGGAAACACTCAGTAACGGAAAGCCTGTTGATTTTGAATGGAATGACAGTATTTGCAGACAGGTTTCCAACAGATCTCAACACTTACGCGATTTTGCTGCGCGGTTCGATTTGGTTATCTTTGTAAGTGGAAAAAAAAGTTCCAACGGTATGATTCTATACCATGTTTGCCTCGACGTGAATCCGCTTACTTACCTCGTATCGAGTATGGCTGAGGTGGAAACGCAGTGGTTTGCAGGGATGAAAAGTGTTGGAATATGCGGCGCTACTTCCACTCCCATGTGGCTTATGGAGGAGATTGGAGAAGTAATCAGGAAAATACACGATTGATATGTACCTTCAGAAGTTAATGCTTGCCGGTTTTAAGAATTATAGACAAGCAGAATTTGTATTTTCTGAAAAAATTAACTGTTTTGTTGGAAATAATGGGGTGGGGAAGACCAATCTCCTCGACGCCATCTACTACCTTTCATTTTGCAAAAGTTTTTTTTCATCTCTCGACATACAGAATATTCGGCATGGAGAAGAATTTTTCGCAATTCATGGCGCCTATATTCGCAATGATGCGCCAGGAGATCTTGTTCAATGTATTCAAAAGAAAAATCAGCGGAAAAGATTTCTGATCAACAAAAAGGAGTATGACAGGCTGGCAGATCACATCGGCAATTTTCCGCTGGTTATGATTTCTCCTTATGACCGCGACCTTATTAACGACGGCAGCGAACTTCGCCGGAGGTATATTGACAGTGTGATTTCGCAGTTCGATAAATTTTATCTCGACGCCCTTATTCAGTACAACAAGGCTCTGGTTCAGCGGAATGCTTTGCTGAAATCATTTGCCGAGCGCCATTATTTCGATGATGCTTCCATTGAAATCTGGGATGAACAGATGATCAGGCTGGGGCAGGAAATCTTTCAGAAACGAAGCCAGTTTCTTGAACAGTTCATCCCGCTTTTTCAATATTATTTCAGATACCTGACCAATGGTTCCGAAAAAGTTGATATCCGGTATCTTTCTCAGTTCAGCGATTGTAATTACCGGGAAACCTTTAAGGCAGCCCTCTCAAAAGACCGCGCCGCACAATATTGTACTACCGGCATTCATAAGGACGACCTTGACCTGTTACTCGACGGGTTTGCCGTAAAACGTTACGGTTCGCAGGGACAGCAGAAATCGTTTGTGATAGCCATCAAACTCGCCCAGTTTGAATATACCCGGAATATTAAAGACTTCAAACCGGTTTTATTGCTCGACGATGTTTTTGATAAACTCGACGACCTCAGGGTTGCCCAACTCATCAAGCTGGTGAACGAAAACAGTTTCGGACAGGTATTTATCACCGACACAAGCGAGGAAAGAATTAAATCTATATTCGACAACATGGGGGTTGAACATAAAATTTTCAATATCCCTATTATTTCCCGGTTCGATCCGAAATAGTTAACCGCCACGATATATGATGAGGAAACCGAGGATTAGAAAATCAACCGAAACGCCATTGAAAGAGGCTATCGAAGAGTTTCTTACAACCTATCGCCTGAAGGATAAGCTGAATGAAGCAAAAGTTATTCAGGCTTGGGAAAAAGTTGTTGGCGCCATGATTGTCAAACACACCCAACGGTTACATATCCGCAACCGCACGTTGTTTGTTCAAGTTAGTTCATCAGCGGTGCGTAATGAATTGATGTATGCGCGAAAGAAAATTCTTGCCGATCTGAACAAAGCGGCTGGCGGAAATGTTGTTGATGATATTGTGCTGAGTTAATTTCCAGCTTATTTTATCGCGCAGGTCAATCCCTTTTCATCTTCAATCCACGCCTCAAGTTTGTCGCCAAGCTTTACTGGACCTACTCCGGCGGGAGTTCCGGTAAAAATATAATCACCGGTACGCAGAGTCATAAACTGTGATATTGAGGAGATAATGTCATCAAAGTTATGTATCATCATTCCGGAATTGCCGTGCTGAACCGCATTTCCATTCAGATCAAGCCGGAAAGCAATGTTTTTTGGATCGGGAAACTGTTCTTTGGGAAAAAATTTCCCGATAGGGGCTGAAAAATCAAATCCTTTGGCAATTGTCCACGGAAGACCCTTCTGCTTTGCAGCATCCTGAATATCGCGGGCAGTCATATCGAGCCCGATGCCAATCTCCTGATAATAGGTATTTGCAAACCGCTTCTGAATATTCTTCCCGACTTTACTGATTTTTAAAACCAGTTCGACTTCGTAATGAATATTATTCGAAAATGATGGATAATAGAAGGGTCTGTTGCGGCTCAGCAGGGCGGAATCAGGTTTCAGAAAGAAAACCGGCGAAGTCGGAATTGCATTGTCTAACTCCTTTATATGGTCAACATAATTGCGACCGATGCAAATAATTTTCATATCCGGAATGTCTAAAATAATTCAAGTTTAACCGATTCATTGTTGAAGCCGCGGAGTTTGAGTTTTGTGAGAACTCTTTTTGTTGATAAAGGAAAATCGCCTTTCATCAT
>JAPLDO010000221.1 GCA_026391715.1 Bacteroidota bacterium | reverse complement strand
TAAATATTCTGTCCATTGAAATCAATTTTGTTACTTTGTGTTTGCATAGGTCTGGTTTTTTATGGTTTATAGTTTGTACCTTAAAACTACTAAATTTCCAGACTTATGCTTCATTTTGCAAACATAGGGCCTTCGGGGTTTCCAAAATCTTCAAATACACAAAAGGTTGATTGGTTGCAAAATCCCGAAGGGATGACATGATTTAAGAAAAAGATTTAATGAAACTTCACAACGATCAACTCGTTTAATGCAGATAAGCAGTAAAATTAATTTCTCTAAATTTGTCCCTTCTAAAGAAACTGATATGAAAAAGATTCTGATCACACTCATCTTACTGGTTCTGCCGCCACTATTCTCCATATCGCAGATTCTCGATCCTGTGAAATGGAGTTTCAAGGTGGAACAGACCACGCCTGATGAAGCAACATTGCTTCTTATTGCCAAAGCAGATAAAAACTGGCATGTTTATTCGCAGGATATTCCTAAGGGCGGACCGCTTCCAACAACATTTGCTTTTACAAAAAGCAAACACTACGAATTGGTTGGAAAAGTTCAGGAACCGAAACCGATAGTAGAAAACGATCCGAACTTCGATATGATTCTGAAGTTCTTTGCCGATAAGGCTGTTTTCAAACAGAAGATCAAAGTTTTGAGCAAAAATGACTTTGTTGTTAAAGGCGTTCTGAACTTCATGTGTTGCGACGATAAGCAGTGTTTGCCTCCCAGCGATGTAGAATTTGATTTTTCCATTAAGGGAAATCCAAACGCGGTTGAGTCACAAACCACAGGTTCAGAAAGCGCTAACGCTGCCGGCACTTTATCGGATACGGCTAAAAAAACGGCGGCAACCGCAGCCAAAACCGACTCAGTATCATTGAAGGCGGAACAAGCCAGGCTTGGCGAAACCGCAGCCGATAAAGCGGCAGACCAATCGCTGCTTTGGTTTTTCCTCATTTCATTTCTTGCCGGACTTGCTGCAATAATAACACCGTGTGTTTTCCCGATGATTCCGATGACTGTCACCTTTTTTATGCACGACAGTGCAAACAAGCGTAAAGCCCGACTTGAAGCTATCGTTTATGGCTTGTCCATAGTTGTGATTTATACTGTTATTGGCACAGTGGTAGCAATCACCCTCGGCGCCAATTTCGCCAATTTCCTCAGTACCCACTGGATTCCGAATGTTTTCTTCTTTCTTATTTTTATGGTTTTTGCAGCATCTTTTCTGGGGATGTTTGAAATTACTCTGCCAAGCTGGATAGTCAATAAAGCCGATAAACAAGCGGATAAAGGCGGTTTTTCCGGAGCGTTCTTTATGGCTTTTACCCTGGTGCTTGTATCGTTTTCATGCACAGGTCCTATTGTTGGCGCAATTCTGGTAAAATCAGCCAGCGGCGCCATCGTTATGCCTATCGTCGGGATGCTTGGTTTTTCGCTGGCATTTGCCCTGCCTTTTGGATTGTTTGCATTTTTCCCATCCTGGTTGTCGGGGCTGCCAAAATCAGGCGGTTGGCTTAATTCGGTGAAAGTCGTTCTTGGATTTCTTGAACTGGCGCTTGGTTTAAAGTTTCTCAGCATTGCCGACCAGACTTACCACTGGCACATCCTCGACCGCGAAGTTTATCTCGCTTTCTGGATCGTCATATTCTTCCTGATGGGAATGTATTTAATCGGCAAACTCAAGTTCAACCACGATTCCGACCTGCCGTACATCAGCGTGCCAAGAATCATCATGGCAATTATCGTTTTTGCCTTTACAGTTTATATGATTCCCGGAATGTGGGGCGCGCCGCTGAAGGCTTTATCCGGCTATCTTCCCCCCACGACCTATCAGGATTTTGATCTTAATGCCATTATTAAAACGGAAGTAGGCGCAATTAATGTTTCCGGCGGCGGCGCGCAACCATCCTCCACAACATGCGATAAACCCAAATACGCTGACTTTCTCAAACTTCCACACGGTCTTGAAGGATACTTCGATTACAGCCAGGCGCTCGCTTGTTCAAAAAAACTGAATAAGCCGATCTTCATTGATTTTACCGGACATGGCTGTGTGAATTGCCGTCAAATGGAAGCTAACGTGTGGTCTGATCCAAAGGTGCTGAAACGCCTTCGCGAGAATTTTATCGTAACCGCGCTTTATGTTGATGATAAAACAGAATTACCGGAAAATGAATGGATTACATCAACTTATGATAAAAAAGTGAAAACCACTATCGGAAAGAAATTTGCCGACCTTCAAATTACCCGTTTTAATGTAAACTCTCAGCCGTACTATGTTTTACTCGATACTAATGGCAACCTAATCGCCGCGCCGCGCGCTTACAATCTCGATGTTGAAGCTTTCGTCAAATTCCTTGATGATGCAGTGAAAAACTTTAATCAACCGAAACGCCAATAATTTCACGATGAGATATTTTGCCCTGATTTTTCTGACATTCGTTTCATTTTCACTCCAAATTTCAGCACAGCAATTGCCTTTTTCACAAAAGCAGTTATCGCTGCCGCAGTTGGGGTACAGCGCTATTGCATGGGGCGATTATGATCGCGACGGGGATCTTGATCTCGCGCTTAGCGGCGCAGAAGGAAATACTCCGGTTACGAAAATTTTACGCAATGATAACGGAAATTTCACCGACATTTTGGCAGACCTTCTGCCGCTTCATTATGGTTCGGTTGAATGGGGCGATTTTGACGCCGACGATGACCTTGACCTGCTCGTTACCGGTATAAACAGTCAGGGCGACGCTTTTACAAAGATTTATACCAACGCCAATGGAACGTTTACCGATTCAGGCGTCATTCTTCCGGGAGTATCCGACGGACAGGCAAGCTGGGGCGATTATAATAATGATGGCTTATTGGATATTCTGCTTACCGGGAATATGAAGGCGATTATTTACAGGAATGATGGGAACGGGCAGTTTACGGATATTTTCGCCCCGTTGCCTGCGGTTCAGAGTCCGATGTGCTGTTGGGTGGATTACAACAACGACGGTGAAATGGATGTAATGGTGTGTGGCGATACCGGCGGAGGAATTTACACTAAGCTATTTAAAAATAACGATGGCGTTTTTACCGAAGTAAACATTACTCCCGAACCTTTTACGGGATTGTACGGCGGGCAGGCAAAATGGGCAGACCTCGACAACGACGGCGACCAGGATATGGTGATTTCAGGAATGGATTTGTACATTGACGCATATTTACTCGTTTACCGGAATGACGGGAACGATCAGTTCACCAAATTCACTATCAGCAATGGAAATATGTTAAGCGGCTCAATTGATCTTGGCGATTATGACGCCGACGGATTAATTGACTTGATTGTAATGGGGCGCACTCCCGGTTGCGGCGGCAACGCCGCTACTGTTCTGCTACAAAACACAGGGCTTATGAACTTTCTCCCGGTTAGTTCGTTGCTACCCGGATATAAACAGGGAGGCGTAACCTGGGGCGATTACAACAACGATGGTTATTCCGACCTTCTGTTTACAGGACTTGATGGCTTTGATATTCCACAAACCATTTTGTATCTGAATAACCTCGGCGATACAGCATTTGCCCAAAATACGCCACCAACGATTCCGGCTGGTCTGGGTTATTCGATGGAAGCCGATCGCGCCATACTTCACTGGAACAGCGCCTCCGACGCCCAAACGCCGAAAAATGCCTTATCATACAACATCTTAATCGGAACGCAGCCAAATCTGTACGATGTGATGGCTCCGATGGCAAACGCAGTTACAGGATCAAGGTTTGTGGCAACGCCGGGAAATGCCTCTGCCGATACGAGTTGGATAATCAGTGGAATTCCACCCGGAAATTACTTTTTCAGTATTCAAACAATTGACAATGGATTTATGCCGGGAACTTTTTCTACGCCAACCATGTTATCTTATCAGCCGGTTGGAATTACCGAACAGGTTAACGCGTGTTTTTCAGTTTACCCAAATCCTTGTTTAAACAGGGTTTTTATTGGCGTTTCCAGGTTTTTAACGTCATCAGATGGAGACGAAAACAAGGATGTTACCATTACCATTTTGAATTATCAGGGAAAAAAGGTTTACCGGGGTTTTAATAGCGGGGAAATTGACGTTTCGCCGTTACCTTCAGGAATTTACCTCGTTAAAATACAATCATGCGACGCCGTTTTTCTGAGGAAACTGGTTAAGGAATAATTCACATTAACCCGGCGTTTTTCAAACTTTCTGTGAGTTTTGGATGGGATTTTGCAAAATCCAACAGCGCTGAAACAATTCGTTGATTTTCCTTTTTTATTGGCGCCAGCGAAAGCTTTCTGTCCCAGAAGGCAAAGCCGAAAATACTGACCATCATGGTGGTGAAAATGCCAATGATAACCCAGAGAAAATTGAAAAGCTGGTCGAACCTGGCATTCATTTCGGTTTTTGCTGATTCAACTTTCTGTTCAGTTCGGATGATCCGATCACGGTCATCTAAGGTAAATGGAATCTCCTTTGTTTCTGCCATGCCAATTATTGGCGTCAGAAGCAGATAAAACACGATAATTTTCTGAATTGTTTTCATTTTGGTTCCGGATTAAGTTTATATGTTTAATCCGATGAGCATGGCAAAGGTAATACGAAAAACGGCAAAAATTATTATCTTTTTTCATCAAACACTACCAAGTCGCTATAAGCTGGTGGATGTAGGGGGATGCGGCGCCACAAACCGGTTATATAATAATAACCCGATGATTGTGAGAACGCCTATCATACTGAAAGTAAGCCACAGCAGCGATGGTTGATTCATCTTTTCAACGAATTGAACATATAGCGCGGCGCCGAGAATACCTCCTACGCCACTCCCGATTACGCCATACATGAACGACCAGCCCTGGTAAAGCGCCTTTTTATCCTGCGGAGCAATCAATCCCACATAAGCGATAAACTTTGGATGGGCAATCATTTCGCCGAGAGTAAATACAAACATGGAAGCAAGGAAAATCCAGCCACTGGGCGATATTGCCAGCATCCCCATTCCAATTGAACCAAGTGAAATGCCGAAAATCATCGTTGGCAACGCTTTGGTATTGCGAACAAGGCTTGAAACAAGCAATTGCAGGAGGATAATCGCGCCGGCATTCATCACGGTTACATGCTCTGCATCGAATTTCCATGAGGGATTATTTATGAAAAATGATAAAAAGCCATTGATAAAATTGTTAAACCCCGACATATCAACCTTTTCCTTCAGATACCAAAGTACCGAATCGTAAACCTGGAAATACATGATCCAGAAGCCTGAATAGATAACAATCATCAGGATGAACCGGAAATCGCGCAACACAGTGATCATCTCTGAAAAAACCTGTCCCAACGGCTTTGCTGCGCGAGCGCCGGTAGGCTCTTTATATACGAAATAATTCAGCAGCAATAACCATCCGGTACCAATTGCAGCCATGAAAAAAATGTAGTTGTAAGAGATTGATTTCAGGTACGGCACAAGAATAAGCGGAAAAAGAAAAGCGCCAAGATTGATTGACCAATAGAATATGCCAAAACCCAGCGAAGAGTTGGTTTCATCAGTAACACGTGCAATAGTCCCAGAAATCATTGGTTTGAAAAAGCCTGCTCCCAGCGCCACCAGGATAAGGCTGCTGAAAACGGTTACATAAGTTGTAGAAAATCCGGCAAACCAATATCCGAGACTCATTGTGAAAAAGGCAAAGAAAAGAACTTTACGATATCCAAACCTATCGCCGATTGCCCCCGACAAAATCGGCAGGAAATAGAGCAGCGGCGTGATAGTACTTTTGATTACTCCCACACTCTCTTTTGAAAAACCAAGTCCGCCCTCGGTTTTCGATAAAACAAGGTAAACCGACAAAACCGACATTACTCCATAATATGAGCCGCGTTCAAAAAATTCCATCGAAATGGAAGTCCAGAAAATTTTCGGGAAGGATTTGACGTCTCTGGGTGAATGAGATTCTTTCATCTGGCTTAATTGTTTACATTAATTCGCAAATCTAATTAATTTTATCGGCAATAAACCATCAAATCGAACATGAAAAATCTCATTCAAATTGCCGGTCAATTCATCCCAGAATGCCACATCACATCTATTAAACCCTTTGGCTCTGGTCATATCAACGACTCCTATCTGGTGACAACAACACCCGTATCCGCTCAGGATTATGTTCTCCAGCGCATCAACCATCAGATATTTAAAAACGTACCGCAGCTCACGGAGAATATCCTGAAAGTAACAACGCACATTCGGGAAAGGCTAAGTAAGGAACCAAAAAAATTCCCGGATTTTCAGGTATTTCAGCAGCTTCAATGCAAAACCGGAAACTATTTTTTTCAAGCTGATGAAGGGGATTACTGGCGTGTGATTGATTACATCAAAGGGAGCAGAAGTTACGATGTTGTTGAAAACCCTGAAATGGCATATCAAGCCGGGAAAGCGTTTGGGATTTTCCAGAAACTGACCTCCGATCTCGGCGCCAATTCCCTTTATGAAATCCTGCCGAATTTCCATAACATCCAGGTTCGGCTGGACAATTTTCATAAGACCATTGAAAATGATCCGGCAGATCGTGTAAAAACGTGTCAAAAGGAAATTTCATTCGTTGAACAACGCGCCGGGGAGATGCATCAAATCCTTCGCCTGGGCGAATCCGGCGGCATCCCGTTACGTGTAACGCATAACGACACTAAGATCAACAACGTGTTGTTCAACGACCGTAACAAAGCCATCTCCGTGGTCGATCTCGACACCGTGATGCCCGGCTATGTCCTGTACGATTTCGGCGACGCCATCCGCACCGGCGCCAGCGCCAGCGCCGAGGATGAGCCTGATCTGGAAAAAGTCAACTTCAACCTGCCCTTATTTGAAGCCTACACCAAAGGTTACCTCGAAATTGCAAGAGGTTTCCTCACCCAACCGGAAATTGACCACCTCGCTTTTTCCGCAAAATTCATGACCTATCTCATTGGCCTGCGTTTCTTAACCGACCACCTCGATGGCGACCGGTATTACAAGATTCACTTTCCTGGGCATAATTTGGTTAGGGCAAGGGCGCAGTTCAGGTTGGTTGAGAGGATGGAGGAGAGTTTCAGCAAGATGGAAACCATTGTTTTCAAAGGTTTCTTGAAAAAATAATTGGCATTGTCAGGAAATTCTTAGATTTGCGGGGGGATTTATTGGTGTATTGTTTATCACCGGTGAAAGAACGCTCTTTGCCCCAAATAAAATTAGAACTGCTAATAATTATCGACTTTGATAACTGATTTCTATTTTCTGCTTGGCGGACATGATTTGGAGATGGTTGAGATTGAGAACCTACTTGTTGATTACCAGGAGTCTGACAATCCGGAATTTCAGATTGAGTATTCTGATTTGGGGTTGGGTTGGGGGGCTAAATTAAGCAGCTATAGTTCAATAATTTCCAGGATTCAAGCAAGAAATATTGTTGGAATTGAGTTGTCCGAAGATATTCCGGCGCCGACAAACTACATGAGCATTGATCATCATGACGACAAATCGTATCTTCCAAGTTCAATTGAACAGGTTGCCGAACTACTCCGCCACCCATTATCAAGATACCAAATGCTGGTTGCCATAAACGACCGGTTGTATATACAGGGATTGATGGATTATGTCGCCACAAAGGAGGAAATTGATGAAATTCGCGTGAAGGACAGAAAAGCGCAGGGAGTAACAAAAACAGATGAAGAGTTGGCATTGCAATCCATTCATAAAAATCTAACCATAGAATTTGGTGTAATGGTAGTTAAATCATTGACGCCAAAGTTTTCCGCTATCACAGACAGATTGTTTCCTTATGCTTCCCTATTGATTTATAATGATCAGGAATTGAATTACTACGGCAAGAATATAAAAATACTGATTGAAGAATATGCCGGTATGATCGGTACCGGAAAAGCATATTTTAGAGATGCAGAAAATGGCTTTTGGGGAGTCAAACAAGGGTATTTGCAGGAAAAAGAGATTCTCGATCTGAAAAATGAAATAATTTTAAAGCTGACGAAACAACCCTCACCATGAACAATCTATATAGCTATCATACATTTCTCTTTCCTTTCCAATGGCAGTTCTGCGGATTGGAAATGAAACACAAAACGCTTGAAGAACGTACCTGTTTGAAAGAATTTGTAAAACTGTTTGACCATACACCCTGGAAAAGGGGAAAATATAAAACTGACACCATTCTGCGCTACAACGAGTACAACTATTTCTATGGCATGGTGAGAGAGGTTCTTTTCGATGAAGGGAAGGTTGACCTGGACGAGGCTATCATTGCCAACCTGATGTACGATATTGCGGCAGACGCACATACCTTCAATTTTAAAATATGCATTGATTCAAATAAGAGCCTTTTTAAGACATACCGGCTTCATATTGACTCCATCCTTCTCCATATATACTCTACGGGTGTAGGGGTTCTTTCGCTTCACTTGAATAACCGGTTTGAGGATCAAAATCAACCTGACGACATTTTAAATATTAATCAGGCTGGACGCCGTCTTTATCCACCTTTCTTTGGAATGGATCCAAAACTGACCGGCACGGATGCCCAGTTTGGTTTTAATGATTTCGCAAAAGGACTTGATTATGTTAAGACAAAGGAGTTGGCTGTTGAATTCTCCATTCTTTCAGATTCTGTTCACGAGGATTTTCATAGTTACCGAAATCCTGAAAATTTCAGCAGTAATCCATTTCAAATTCCAAGGCATATCAGTTATCTGTTTCAAAACATCCCATTCACTGTGGATGAATCCAATTTTCTGGATAAAGAAAAAAAAGTCTATATCACACCTTTGATTGATGATCGCATGTATGTTGTTTGCTGGTACGGGAATGATGAAAAAAGTGAGGAATTGCAAAGTACGATCGGAAACACACAAGATGGAAAACGAATCCTGGCATATCAACAGGATAAATGGTGGTACCAGTTCATGTTCAACGACCAACGTGATCCCACTTGTCAGAATGTTGAAATGAGAAATGAGTTGATTGAGAAACACACCTATCGAAGATGGAGCGACTACGGCACTTTTTTCGGGGTGAACCGTTACTCATTTGTTTGTCTGACCGGTAGTCTCGAAAACCTGAAGAGAAACAATGCCCATTTTCTGGTAAACCATGTTCAAACCATGTATTACAAGCTTTGTGAACTTTGCTTGGTTCAACGTGCCTGTTTATTGAGGTTTTCTGATGAAGTTGCCGAAATTTCCACAATGAAAGATGATAAAAAAAACTCTCTTACAAACCGGGTGAGCAATCTCTACCAGCAATATCTCAGATTTGTTAACCGCATCTATTTCCGCGAAGTTACTGCTCAGGAGCAAGGGATTGAATTGTACGATATGCTCCAGGAGCACATGAAGATTGAAAACAATGTGAAGGATTTAGACCACGAAATTCAGGAACTGCATAATTATGTTACACTCGTTGAGGGTCAAAAACAGGGTCGCAACATTGAGTTGCTGACCATTATTGGCGCTTTGTTTATTTTGCCCACGTTTATAATAAATTTTGTAGGGATGATCGTCATTCCTCAAATTGAAAATCAACCATTTGAAAGCTGGAGGGCATTGCTAATCCTTTTGCCCCTTTTAATCGGGCCGGTTGCCTATTACTTCATCGACAAAAAACGGGCTGGAAAATGGATGGGGTGGTTGATTTTATTTGCTTTGGGTGTAGCGCTTGCTTCCTGGGTTTTCATGATTATCAACATTAATTAAAATAAAAGCTATGAACACAAAACCAACCAGGCAACAAATAATAATACCTTTATCATTATTCTGTCTTATAATTTGCGCCTTTGCTGTGACTTTTATTACGCTCTATTTCCCGGTTTATCCTGGAAAACATATTCGGTTGATAGTTCTCTTTGCCAGTATCAGCCAGGTAATTCTGGTATCGGCATTATTGGCGCTTGCATTTTATACTTTGGTGCAATACTTTAAAAACCAACAGAATTTTGTCAATCTTTATGAAAAGCGATGGGAAGAAAAGCATAAGTTCGACCATCAGATTATTTTTAATCGTGACACCGAAGAAAGAAGGGCTTTCGATCGTGCACGAGACCGCGTTAATGATCTTTTCCGGTTAATTGAACTGTCAAAAGAAAAACATCAGAAATCGGAATCGGTTCTGAGTGGCGAAAAACCGGATAAATATATTGACAGGGTCATAGAAGAACGCGAAGTTGTGGACATTGAAAAACTTAAGGAGCTGATCAAACAATACAATCACATTGTACAAACGCAAAATACTGAAAAACATGTATAAACTTGAATTCACACTGAAACAGCACACCCCGCTGATCCATTTTCAGCACGAACAGGAGGGAGTGTCGCTGAGGGCCAGCGAGCTAAAACCTAAAATTGACAATTTTATCCTTAATTATTTACAGTTTGTTGATTCCGAACTTTATCACAGGTATAAACCTTCCATTGATAAATTCTTTGGAAATGATTCTGAAAAAGTTAAAACCACAGCTTATAAATTAAACACATCTGCCAATTTGGTCAATAAAGTCCTTTGCTTTTCCTATCCAAATAATAATGATTTGGAACTAATTCAGAACAACCCGAATGCAAGACGGATTGCCGATAGCAATTTTGACATTTCAGTTGAAACACCACTTTTTGCCAATAATTCATTTATAAAGTTTGGAGGAAGTCACAGACAAGGAAACAGATATATCCGGAATGATAGCGAGTGGGACATGATAAAAATAGGAGTTTGGTTATCTGATATTAGACTTACTGTTTTCAGTTTTCAGCAGGATGTTTTTAATTTGGTTTGCAAATGCTTGCCTTATGTTTTTGCAATGGAGAACTTTGGCCTTAGACAGAGCAAAGGTTTCGGTTCTTTTTCGATTGAAGTCCAAAACAAAGAACATACTAAATCTCTACTTAGCATTCCTGGTATATGCGCTTATGAAAAACAAATACCAGGGGATTGGAAGGAATATTTAAAGGAAGTTGTCAATACATGGAAATTATTAAAAGCTGGGAACACACATACACCGTATTACAAAGCAGATATAATGAAATATTTCTGTAAGTTAAATGGAAATAGATGGGAAAAGCGAATTGTTAAAAAGAAAATTCACGATAATTTTTTGGCGGTTTGGAATGAAATAAAAAATAATGGTAACAATCCCAGAAATCATAAAATAGCTGGTTGTGGTAGAAATTCTGATTTGCCTGATTCTATTACTAGTACTGAAAAATATTCATACGTTAGAGCATTATTGGGTCTTGCAGAATTTTATGAATTTGGCATGAACAATAGGGGTAGAGATAGAACAATTATTGAAATAAAGGAACAGAGTAAGGAAATTGAACGATTCAGATCACCGATTACATTTAAGATAATTGAGGATACAGTGAATAATAACAATAATAATACTATTTACATGATATGTCATCCAATCCCAACAGAATTATCCAAAAGAGGTTTGTCTGACCGTCTTTATGAATTTTCAATTGATTCCACTGTAACTGCTATCCCATATAATGGTTTACTCGAAAGATTAATAGTACCTTCTAATTTTTCACTTTGTAATTTCCTTGATTCGGCTTGGCTTGGCAGCAATTTTCAAAATTCTGTCAATTGGGGCCAACCTACAGTAAGTACAGTTGCTGGTCATCATGGATACACCAAAATTGAACCTTAATATCATGTTGTTAACAATACTATAAAACCTTGTAATACTTCTATTAACCATCCCATGCTCCTCCTCCCCCAAATTCAATCAACTCTTGCCGAATCCCTTCCGGCGCTGAAGCGCAAATACCCCATTGCCAGCCTGGCCTTGTTTGGCTCGGTAACGAGAGATGATTTTGACCCGATTAAGAGCGACATTGATATTATGGTATCGTTCGATAGCTCAATTGGCATCGGGTTTATTGACCTTGCCGACGAACTGGAACAATTATTAGGAAGGGAAGTAGATTTAATAAGCATGGAATCACTGAAGCCACGGCAATGGGAATACTTAAAAAATCAAATAGTGTATGTCTGACAGGACACATAAACTGATACTGCTCGATATGCTTGATGCAATTGACGGGATTGAATCATTTGTTGCGGGAATGAGCCGCCAGGATTATTTTGCCGATGCCAAAACACAAGCAGATGTAGAGTACTACCTCGAAATTGTTGGCGAAGCAGCCAATCTGTTCCCGGAGAGTTTTTATTTAAGGTACGACCATATCAAATGGCACCGTCCTACTCGCTCCGCAACAGGATTATTCATGCTTATTTTGCCGTGAACAATGCCATCGTTTGGGACATAGTGACCGACTACTTGCCCAGCTTGAAAAACAATTTATTGACAATTATAAAAAATTACGATAATGAATGATAAATACATAGCTCTAACCATAGGGCCCATCTACGACACCTTTGCCCAAACCAAACGCACCCGTGCCGTTTGGGCAGCCAGCTATTTTTTCAGTTGGTTTATCAAGCAATTGACGTATAAAACCAAGGCGACAGGTTTTGCTGTGCTACTGCCTTATTCAAAAACAAAACAATTTGTAGAAGGGGAAAAACTTGCCTACAATGACGTTACATATCAAAGTGCTTATGGTTCCGGTTTATATGCCGACCGCATTTATTTCGAGCCTTGCGGAAAGACAAAAAAGGACCTTCAAAGGATTGTTGACAACATAATCAATTATGTCGCGAACGAGATTGACCCAAAAAACGTTGCAACCGTAAATTCTTACCTTCGCCAATACCTGAACTGCCATATAGTGGAAGCTGAAATAAGCGAAAAGAGCAAGGTGCTGAAAACACTGAACGACTTGATGGATCAGCAGGAACTTAAACAAAACTTTGCTTTTGATAATAATCGGAATTATCTGCTGGAGTATATTGAACCGAAAGAAATATTGAAAAGCTTCTTGGCAGAGGATGCCTTTGTGGAAAACATAAAAGAAAGGAAATTCCGTTCGATACCCGAAATTGCCACCACCTCGCTGAGAAGGGATGGGAATAAAATCAAATACGACAATTCGTTGCGCGAGGATTTCAAGAACGAGTACACAGAGTTGATTAATGAATTGAAAAAGAACGACTTTGAAATACTTCCATATAATAAATATTATGCCGTGCTCTATGCTGATGGCGACAATGTGGGCGCTCTGCTTAAAGAAATTTCCGGCAATTTCGATGAACTCAGGGAGTTTTCAAAGCAGATTTTCGATTTCGGCGTGTTGGCAGAGAAAGCCATTGCCAAATACGGAGGGAACGGTATCTACCTCGGTGGTGAAGACATTCTGGCATTCCTTCCAGCAGCTTGTACTGAGGATACAAGCCACATCACCCAAACACTCTTTCATGTGATTGAACAGCTTGATATTTATTTTGCCCAAACGGTTGGCGCATTTGCCGACAAAAAGGGCTTTGCCCCCCCCACGCTTTCTTACGGCATCATGCTTTCGTACCTCAAACACCCTTTGAAAGAAAGCATGCACGAAGCACATGATTTGATGGACTTCGTGGCAAAGAAGAAACCCTGCAAGAACGCTGTTGGGTTCCGCTTTCAGAAACACAGCGGGCAATTTATGGAATGTTGCATCGAAAAATCGAAAACATGCAGTTGGGGATATATCAAATGCCTGATAAAGGAATATACCTGGCAAATCAGCGATAAAAATGCAGCCAAAATAAAAGCAGAACTGCTAAGCGGGGTTATACACCGGATACAAGATGATTTGTTCTTCGAAATATTTTGTGCGGCTGCACGTGAAAAAAGGCTGGAAGCTTTTTTTGAAAATTTCTTCGATGAAAAAGTTCATCAGGGCACTGACAACCCCAAAAACATCTTTCTGCAAAAAGTAAGGGAATTATCAGAGAAAGTATTCAACGATTACCCTGTAAACCAAGAATGCAGGGATATCATCTTTACAGTATTGCGTTTTATCCATTTTATAAACAGCACAAGGGAATAGCATTATGGCAAATTACCAGATAAAATTAACCCCGGTAGATACTTTTTTCTTTGGTGGCGAGAAGCATACCATAGACAAAGATGGGAATTATGAGACCAATTACTTTGTTGAATCCAATGCTTATCCCCAGCAAACCACCTTGTTGGGATTGGTAAGGTATTATTTGCTGTTGAAAAACAGCAAAGTTTTCGATGGAAAGAAAATAACCGATAAAACAGAAGCTGCCAAAATTATTGGCAATACCAGTTTCGACTATAATAATGTTAAGTGTGTTGATGGCAAAATCCAGTCCATATCGCCTTTGTATTTCTCCAACAAAGGCGAAAACTACTACTTTGCGCCCTTTGACCAGGATTTCCTGATGGATGGAGATACACAGTTCTATAAAATAGGCAAGGATGGGAAGCGGACTAATTACAACGCAAAAGACCACTATTATGATGTGTGCCAACGGCTATTCTCGGCTAAAGGGGATATCAGGAAGTTTGATGACATAGTTAAAACTGCTCCGCAAGTTGGCAACGAGAAAGCGGGAAATGGCGAAACCAAAGACAATAAATTTTACAAACAAATGTCGAAACGGATGGTGGAGCCTGGCTGGAGTTTCTGCATTGATGCGGAAATTGAGGATGGGGCAGGAGTTCCTGCCAAGGATAAAGATAGTTTGTTTGTCCCTTTTGGAGGCGAAAAGTCGTTTTTTAAACTGGAGGTAGAACCGAAGGATACTGCTTCTTTTGGAGTACCCGTGTCTTTTAAAAGGACTATCCTTTATTTGTTTTGCCTGAGCGATTGTTTTGTTGGTGCCGATATTCTTGACAAGGCAAAACTGGCTGTCAACAGGTATGTAAGTTTCAGGAATTTGAAAACGACTGTTGCCAACACCGACAAATACAGCGGGTTGTCGGGCCTAGATCCTGCACAAATGGACCGAAGCAACCGCTTCAACCTTTTACAACGGGGTTCGGTTCTGTATTTTGACAACAAAACCGATTTGGATGCTGCCGCAGGAACAATTGCCAACGATGACAATCAACATTGCATAAATATAGGATTCAATAAAACATTCATAAATAACCAAAACAAATAACCATGAGCAATACTTTCAATGCGTTTTTCATCCAGTGCATCACCAATATGCATGTGGGGAGCGGCGATGCCAATTTTGGCATTGTTGACAAATTGGTTCAACGCGACACTGTTACAGATTTTCCTACCATACACTCTTCGAGTTTGAAAGGGGCTTTGAGGGAACATTTTGAAAAGGAATGGATTCATCCGAATTTTGATTATGACAAAATCAAGATGCCTTTCAATAAAATCCTTGAAAAAGTCGCAATAGAATTTGAAAAAAAGGTAAATGAAAGGAGTTTCGATTTCCTGACAGAATACTTAAAAGATGGTATTGAAATATCAGCAGTTCTTAAAGTAATAAAAAAAGTAGAAGCTATATTTGGCAAAGAAGCAAATGGCTCCGACAGCGAAACGGGGGAATTCAAGTTTCTGGGCGCCGACCTTGTTTCACTGCCCGTGAGGTGCAATTTTCAACAATATGTGCTTGGGGTGAACAAAACCCAGATCAATTACCTCAACAAAAAAGCGGAATTGCTGACCAATGAGAAGTTGTTCAACATAGTAGATGAAGCAAACAAGTTGCTGTACATAGCGAATGTGCCCGATTATGAATTGTTTGCCGAGGATATTAAGATCGAAGATGCCAACAAGGCAGCTTATGCCGCATTTTTGAAAGCCTCATGTGGGTTGAAATGCTTTGATACTAAATATGCAAGTTTCAACAGCGGTTCGTTCAAATCAATAGCCAAGGATTTGCCGGTGATTGCCCGCAACTGCATAGAGGACGGCACCAGCCAAAACCTTTGGTATGAAGAAGTGGTGCCCCATGAAAGCGTGTTTGTAACCTTCATAGCCACCACTGAAAGCCTGAAGGCAG
>JAPLDO010000113.1 GCA_026391715.1 Bacteroidota bacterium | reverse complement strand
TTTCAATGTCCTCTTTTCGTTGGAACAAGTGAGGTATCGAAACCGGATCGGGTTCAATGAATGATGGTCGGTTGAAAAGCCTAGCTTTGCTATCGAGTAATATTCGCAGTTCGGAATTTGTCAATAGGGAAATTTAATTCAAAACCTGAACGGGGAATAGCAACTCTTTTCCTATTTCAATAGCTTTTTCGTTTTCCGGAATCAGCGCATGGTGACGGGCTGGAAGTGATTTTTCTAATCCTTTATGAATATATTCAGGGGCAACAAGAGGTTTCAGCTTTAAAAAACCACCAAGGACTATCATGTTGAATATCTTTGAAAGTCCTCTTCTGGCGGCTTCATCCGCAGCTTCGATTGAATAAATATTGATGTCCTTTCGTTCAGGAAACCGCGTGATTCCGTTTGGGTCATAAATAAGCAATCCGCCGGGTTTTACGGTTTTTTCAAATTTGTCCATTGACTGCTGATTCAATATTATCGCGGTGTCGAAGGCATTCAAAATGGGTGAACTGATTCGTTCATCGCTGATGATCACGGTGACATTGGCAGTGCCGCCCCGCATCTCAGGTCCATAAGAGGGCATCCAGCTTACCTCCTTATTTTGCATTACCCCGGAATAGGCGAGAATTTTGCCCATTGACAAAACGCCTTGTCCGCCAAAACCCGCTATGATAATTTCTTCTGTCATAATTTACAAGTTAAGAACAATCGAATAATAGAACATTAGAACATTAGAACATTAGAACAATCGAATTACGAAGTTTTTGGTAATTCAATCAGTTTTCCGTCAACCTTTATATCTCCCAACTGATAGAACGGGAACATGTTTTCTTCCATCCATTTGTTTGACTGGACAGGAGTCATTTTCCATCCTGAATTGCAGTTAGAAACGATCTCAATGAAACAGAGTCCTTTGTTTTCCTTCTGAAGTTCAAGCGCTTTACGAATCGCCTTTTTGGTTTTCCTGACATGGTTTGGAGTGTGAACGGCTTGTCGCGTGACATAATAGACGCCAGGAAGATGCGAAATCAGTTCGGTTATTTTCAAGGGATGTCCCATTGTGGCGACATCTCTGCCGTAGGGGGATGTTGAAGAGCGCATTCCAGGAAGAGTAGTTGGAGCCATTTGTCCGCCTGTCATTCCATAGATTCCGTTGTTGATAAAGATGATGGTGATATTTTCGCCGCGGTTACAGGCATGAATTGTTTCAGCAGTACCGATTGCTGCGAGATCGCCATCGCCCTGGTAGGTGAAAACGAAGTGATTCGGCCACAGGCGTTTGATGGCGGTTGCGAGCGCCGGAGCGCGTCCATGAGCCGCTCCAAGCATATCTATGTTGAGAAAATCGTAGGCAAGCACCGAGCAGCCAACGGGCGAAACGCCAATGGTTTTATCGGCAATGTCCATCTCTTCCAAAACTTCCATAAGCATACGGTGCGCAGTGCCATGACCGCATCCGGGGCAGTAACTCAAAGGTCGGTCGACCATCAGGTCGGTTTTTTTATAAACGATATTTTCCGGCTTCCGTATCTCTGTTTTTGCGAATTGCTCTTCCATAACTAACCTCCGATAATTTTTTGTTCAAGGGCTTTTACAACTTCATCCGGTGAAGGGATGATGCCGCCGAAGCGTCCAAAATGTTCGATCTTCACTTTACAGCCTACCGAAAGTTTTACGTCTTCGATCATCTGTCCGGCATTCATTTCAACCACAAGAATTCCTTTAACACGGTTGCCCACGTTGGAAACCTGAATGGCGGGAAATGGGAATAGTGTGATTGGACGGAATAAGCCTACCTTGATTCCTTTGGCGCGGGCAAGGTCGGTTGATTTCTGGCAGATGCGTGCTGAAAGACCAAAAGCTACGAAAAGGTAATCGGCGTCTTCGCACATGATTTCCTCGTACATCACTTCATTTTTCTCCATTTCCCTGTATTTTGCCTGAAGTTTCAGGTTGACCCGCTCCTGTCCGGCAGGATCAAGATCAAGGGAGGTGATGATGTTATGATTCCTGGTTTTCGGACGACCGTTTGAAGCCCACGGACATTGTTTTATAATCTCCTCATCAGTACGGCGCGGAACCTGATCGAAAAGAACCACCTTTTCCATCATCTGCCCAATTGCGCCATCAGAAAGTATCATCACCGGGGTGCGGTATTCAAATGCTTTGTCGAAGGCAAGTTTAACATGGTCGCACATTTCCTGAACTGAAGCCGGCGCGTAAACAAGCGAATGATAATCGCCATGTCCGCCTCCCTTTACTGCCTGGAAATAGTCAGCCTGCGATGGTTGAATAGTGCCAAGACCGGGACCTCCGCGAACGATATTTACGATCACAGCCGGCAATTCAGCGCCGGCGAGGTAACTGATACCTTCCTGCATAAGGCTGATTCCGGGACTTGAGGAAGATGTCAGAACCATTTTACCGGTTCCGGCTCCGCCATAGAGCATATTAATGGAAGCTGTTTCGCTTTCTGCCTGGAGCACTACCATGCCCGTGCGTTCAAAGGGCTTTTCAGCCATCAGGTATTCCATTACCTCTGACTGCGGTGTGATGGGGTATCCGAAATAACCGTCGCAACCGGCGCGGATTGCGGCTTCGGCGATGGCTTCGTTGCCCTTCATTAATCTTAGTTCACCCATGGAATATTTATTTTTAGTTTTATACGGTTGCTACTTTTGCTCTGTAAACAGTTATGACGCCATCGGGACAAACTATGGCGCAATTAGTACAACCGGTACATTCGCCATTAACTTTTATTGCAAAATGGTATCCTTTGCTGTTTACCTCTTTCGACATTGCGATCACGGTGAATGGACAGGCAGCGATGCATACTTCGCATCCCTTGCAGCGTTCGTTGTTGATCGCTATATCTCCTATAATTTTAGCCATATCAGAGAGATTATATTGTTAATTGATTAACACGGGCGAAAGTAGTAAAAATTGTTTGAACCGCAGATGAAACAAAGATTAGAATTTTTAGAATACAGGCTATTTAGAACCGATTTAATTTCGATATTTCTCTATTTCACTACCTTCAATGGTTTTCTCTGAACTTCCTCAATCTTGCTTCCAGAGTAGGAAACTGCTCCCGTTTAACAAGCGAAACACAAGCACGTATTCCTTCGAGACGCTGACTGCCGGTGATACTCAGGGCAATGGCGCTTATACCGTAATAGATGAGTTCCTCAAGCAATGCCTCGCCGGAAAACCCGGGATAGGCAAAGGTGAAATAGAATCCATCGGCAATTGGTTCGTCCTCATCCTTGTCATAAACAATGATGAATCCGTTGTCGGTAAACATCTTTTTCATGATTTTCGCCTTAGCGCCGTATTCTTTTACCACCTCCACGAAGTCGAAGGTTCCGTCGTTCACAGCTTTCAGCATGGCGGCAAGGGCGTACTGCGTTGAATGGGAAGTGCCTGCGCTAAGAGCGTAAACCGTTCCGTAGATAAGCGCGCGTCCAACAAAATCGGTAGTATAATATTGCAAAAGATCGGCAGATCTCATGTTGAAAAGATGGTTTGAAACAATCATCAGCCCGATGCGTTGTCCGGCATAACTGAATGCCTTTGAGCTGGAGATGAGCATCACGTAGTTGTCGGTATATTTCGCAACTGTAGGTTGAAATGGCGGTTGACCTGGTTTCGAATAATCCTTTCGGAAATCCATGGCAAAATATGCCAGATCCTCAATAATGATTACGTCGTATTTAGTTGCGAGTTCGCCAATGATTCTAAGTTCCTTGTCGGTAAAGCATATCCACGAAGGGTTATTCGGATTTGAATAGAGTACCGAATGAATATTTCCTTTTGCAAAATAACTTTCCAGCTTATCGCGAAGTTTGTCGCCGCGGAAATCATATACGTCGAAGGATTCAAATTTCTGACCTAGTACCCTATGTTGCTGATGGTGAACCGGAAATCCGGGATCAATAAACAAAGTTGTATCTTTGGTATGGTTAATCTTGGAAAATGTAAGGAAAGCGGCAAATCCCCCCTGCATGCTACCAACAGTCGGAATGCAATTCGCTGCGTCGACATCAATATCGAGAAACAATTTAACAAATCGCGCCGCCTCTTTTTTCAAAACAGGCGTTCCTTCGATATCGGGATAAATGGAGGCAACTCCGCTTTTCAGAGCTTCAATTTCCGCCAGCACGCCTATCTCAGTTGCGGGAAGACCAGGTACGCCCATCTCCATCCGTACAAATTTCTCGCCGGTTTCCGTTTCAATTCCATTGATCAACCGTTTAATCTCACGGATAGAAGCTTTTCCGATATTAGCGATCCGGCTTTCACGGATATGGCGTTGAACCATTTCAAAATTTATGGGCGTAGTTTTCATAAATGAGTAAGTTATTGGCTAATTTGATGAACCGAATAAAAAGTCAACAAATATGAAAAGATTATTTCAATTAATAATCTTATCTGTCAATACTTTCTTCGGAAATCAGGACAGGGATGAAATCCGGGTTTGAATTTCCGCTCCCGCTGTCGAGATTATACTGAAATACCGATACTACATCAAGGGCTGACCCTGTCCATTCCCCTGGTTTTATAACAACAAAGGTTCTTACCGGCTTGCTTGATAACTCCGCATTAACCCATGAGCCGGTATTTGCATAAATTCCTGTATATTGTTTTCCTGCGGGATAAACCTTCAGCATGGGATTATGGGTATGCCCGAAAACAACAATCTTATATCGCGTTGGCGCCAAAGGTTGCATATATTCATAAGAAGCAGATAAAGAGAGGTCAATACTTCCATCAATGATAGCCATCAGAACAGGCATGGAAACCGGAACCGCATTCCTGATTTGCGTCGAAGGCCAGACATTTTCAATGTTTGCGGCAAACATATCACGCACCCCATTGAAACTAAATGGCATTGAATGATTATCTATTCCTCCCATCCGGATGTTTGTGGAATCTGCCGCAACATTAAGTGAGTAATGAATTTTAAGATATTCAATTGCAACCGTCCAGGCAGTTATAAATTCAACCTGACTCGTCCCGGACTTTGCCTCTTTATAATTTTGACTTCCTTGTTCCATCAATCCTTGTGCATCCAGCCTTGAAACAAAATATCCCGGCGGCAGAATGTGACCAGGATTAATCAGAGGTTGGGGACAGTTGAAGAAATCATATCGGTGACCATGTTCCATTACGATTTCATTCAACGGCGAATAATGTCCAAGTCCTGTTGAATCTCCCTGCCAGATAACTCCGGGAATAATCTCCTGAAGAACCTCCTGCGTTAAAAGCATGTCATGGTTTCCGGGAACATATATTAACTGCGTTGTTCCACTGGATGCAATGGCTTTGAGTTTATTGATGACGCTGATGTTAGCGGGCGCGTTGGCGATAGCGAGTAAATAATCTCTGGAATTGTTAATCCCTGCCAGGGAATCAAACGGTGAAATACGATACGGCGTCACCCATTCGTCGAACAGATCGCCAAGAATGACCAATTGTTTCACCTGGGGGCTGGTAAGCGCAACGTTCAGTAAACTTTCCAACGCCGCAGCATTCTTGCTGAACCAGCAATATCCCAACGCCAAAGCCCTTGGATCGCCCATGTGGATATCGCTGATACAAATAATAGAATTCCGTGAAGTAGTATCGTTATCAAGAATTAACTTTTTTGCAGTGGTTCTTACCTCAATCGTAGTCGCCGATTGAAGGGTTACACCGGAAGTTGATTTCAACCCTGTATTAATAACGATCAGGTACTTCCACCCATCATGCAACTGGAAACCCGGCTGAAAGGCAATGATAACCTTTCTTCCGGATGAAATTGTTTTATACATAGAGTCCAGGGCGCCATCCTTGTCGGTAAAAGAGAGATTTCCTTTTATGGTTGAAGTATCAACCGCCTGACTAAAATCCATTTCAATTGACCGTTCCTGATAATTCAAAGAATAATAGGATTCGTTCTGCAATACTGAGCCCGGTAAGGTTACAGTCAGAAACACGGGTTCGGTTTGGTCCTCCTTTTTTTTACAGGATTGCTGAAAAATAATCTGGCTGCCCAAAGCCAATATCAATAAAAGTGTAAAAATGCGTTTTGGTTTCATGGTCTCGTTTGATTAAATGATTTCAAATGTATAACTTTAAATCCATAAATACGCATTGCTTCTTGAGAGCCTGGCGACGATCAAGTTAAAAGAAAGGATAGTATTGCGGATACTCATTTTCTGTTTTTATCTTTTCATGAAGAAATCGGATAAATCTAACATCCGCGATGAGCCAAAGAGAGATAAATCGAAGAAATTTTATTGGAAAAATATTTTTTGTGAATATTATCACTTAATTATTAGGATATTTGGTGAATGAATTCACAAAACATGTAAAATGAAAACTAACCTGAAACTTCAAGATTATTTAAAAGGAATGGCGATTATTATGATGTTCATTCTTATCCCTTTTACCCTCGTGGCTCAGAAAACCGATAAACACGAACCGGGAAAAAGATCTCAGGGATCTAAACCTGTATCATCGCCAGGGAGATCAAATAAAAGTGAAGTACAAAGACCATCAAATCAAAATAATCAGCAGATAAAAAACAGCGGAAATACACGCGTTTCTACCGGCGATAAGACAAACGTCAGTGGCAATACGGTAAACGTTGACAATAGCAAGAAGAATGTAAATATAAACGTTGACAACAGTAAAAGCGTCAATGTCAATAAAACCACGGTAGTTCGAACAAATCCCAGACCATACACAAGACCTCCTTATGCTTACGGTGGACATTCATATTACTCCTATCATCCATATCACTATCACCCGTACCATCCATACACATGGGGAGCGGTATGGCATCCCTGTGGGTTTTTTATAACTACTCTTGCAGCAACCGCTATTATCGTTTCTGTCGCTAATCAAAAATATCATTACGATCAGGGCGTATATTACGTTGCAGGCAATGGTGGATATACGGTGGTGCAAGCTCCGGTTGGGGCTACTATTACCACTTTACCTCCCGGATCGCAAACAGTTATCATAAATGAAACCACTAATAACTATTATTACGGCGGTACATATTATGAAAAATCAGGCGCCAGCTATACAGTGGTTCCACCTACGGCAGGGGTAATTGTCGAAAACCTTCCTGAAGGAGGGGAAGAGGTTAAGATCGGCGATATAAAATACGTTAAAGTGGGCGACACTTATTATCAACCTATTGAAAAAGACGGAAAGAGTTTGTACGAAGTTGTGGAAGTAAAGGAGGACAAGTAAATACCAGATTATTTATCCACGAAATTGAAAGGCATATCAAAAATTGTGAGGCTTCAGCCGGGCATAAATTGCCTTTCCTACTTAGAAAGTTTTTTTGCCTGAATCAGGTGGCTGCTGATTTTCCTGCTTTTCCGGTTCAGGTGAGTCTTTTATCTCAGGAACTACCTCATTGACGCTTTTTTTGCCGAGAATAATATTTAACCCAAACTGAAAGGAATAGTTGTTTGTGCTTTTATAGAAAATCAAGCCGGGAATATTGTCGGAAATGAGGTAAAGCTGAATCGGTCCGGCGCTTATACTAACCCCGCCTCCAACGTTTGTATATTGATTGTTGAAAACATTATAGGAAACCATCAATTCGAGAAAACGCTTGTAGGTAAAGTTGTAAGAAGCCGAGAGAGCGGGGTGAAAAGTTTTTGCCCAGGAAATACCGTTGAAGAGAAGATTAAAGCGGTGATGGTCGTTCAGGATATACGAACCGCCAACATTGAACCTGAGCGGTAATCTGGCAGTGTAAGAAGCATCATAAATGGAATCAATATGCATTAGCTTGCGGAGGCTGTCTTCAACTTTTTGACCAAATTTGGCGGGGTCTTTGAACATTTCTGTAAAATCCTTCACAGTAAGTCCGTTGAAATTAAATTCGGCATTAGGGTCGTGGCTGACCATAGTAAGGGTTTGCTGTCGCCAGTTGATAAATCCCAGGTCAAGCAAACTTGCATTAACAGTGAACTTATCGTTTATTTGGTAATTCAATCCCAGGTCAATACTAAAGCCGGGATTTCCCGGAAACGCCAACGAAGATATTGACTTATCGAAATAGTGTTCAATCTGGTCTGTGCCGGAAGTCTGAACTTCGAGATCGGAACTTAAATGAATTTTGTATGTGGCAGAGTCAGTGTAAAAATCAAACTCCGATTTCCGGGTATTGATGTTGAATCTTCCCGAAAGATATTTAACCGTGACGCCGTAAGTAAGTTGCTTTTTCATTGTGTAACCAGCAAAGGTGAATCCATATTCATCATAAGCCACCGCATTGATCACAGGCAAAATATTAACATGATTGCCGAAAAGTTGCGGCGCGGCGTTCCCGTACCAAAGCAGATTAAAGAGATTTTCGGGAAGCATAACGCTTTGACTTACCCTTTCGCGAATACTGAAATCAATGAAAAACCGATCCTTCGAAATCATGGAGCCAACAGATAATATATTGACGCTTGAATTTAACCTCAGTGGACGGTTTTTCGACATTTTACTCAGGAAGTTCTCTACATCAAAATTCAGAGAATCATTGCCGTCTCTCGATAAAATATCATTATAGGTAAATGGATTTGCATAAGCAGCCTGAACTCCGGAAATCGCCGGAAGCCCGATATAGGACTTCTGTATGGGAATAAATGCTGGATTTTGAAATATCCGCTGAGGGACATTGCCGAGCTGATAGCTGCCCAAATCATGCTGTGCCTGGATTTGAATGGTAAACATCAGCCATGAGGCTGTAACTATAAAGAAAAGGGTTATTGCGTTTTTCATAACAAGTCGGAGATTTATGGTGATTATTTACCCGGACTGATTGTTTTTCTTAGCCTGACCAGCGCTGAAAAGTCAAGACTCAGCAACTGGGCAGCCTTAATCTTTACATTCGGCGCTCCTCCATCTGAAGTGTTCATGACTGCCCTGACTATTATCTTCCTGGCATTAACAATTCCATCCATCCTTGATTTATCGAGAAAAAACGAGGTATCTTTAACTCCAAACATGCCTGGATATGGCAAAAAAGTGGTCGGATCAACCGGCGCTTCCTCAATCAGAATGTTGTCGGTTCCAGTCAGGGAATCCAGTTTGTTATATACGGAGTCGGTAAAATAAACCTGCATCCTTGCCATCAGCGGCATGCCATTTTTAATTTTGGTCTTAAATTCAACCATCTCAATCTCCTTTTGCTGATTCAGTGAAAAATCGAAAGTGTCCTGAAGAGTGAGATGGTCAAAATGACCGAAAAGCGGCAGGCGAACCTTCAGGTCGGCGTAAAGTGAATCGTTATCTGAAAAGAAATTGAAGGTTTTTCCATGGGGGTTGATTTCATTTTTGATCTTAAAAAAAACCCGGTCTGGTTTAAGGTTAAACAGATCATACATACTGTTCCCGGTATTTTCATTGGTGTAATCCATTGTTTTGGTAACCGGTTTCGGCGCATTGAATTCAGGCGATGGAACTTCAAAGTAAGCATTTGCGCCGAGACGGTCGGTAACATCGAGAGTTACGTTTGACGCTTCGTTGTATGCCTTGAGATGTTCTATGGTTATTGCAGAAGGGATGCCAATGGAATTAACAATGGTAATGGAAACCTGAGGATCAGTAAAATAGATTTCACCAAGTACATAAGCATTGTTGAAGGCAGTAACTTTCACCGATTCTTCGAGGGGAGTAAAAGTTTGCTGACCAAGATATCCTTTGAACGTTTCGATTTCTGAAATAAGTACTGTGTAATCTGTTTGAATTATGTCGCCTGCCACGAGATTTTCCGACTGTTTGATCAATCCGCCGATCTGCATACTCAAAATATTGGGAGTTGCCGAGAGGTCGAATAAAACGCCGGAAATATCTATAGTATCAGTGGAAATTCCTTTAATGAACGGACCAAAAGTAGAGGCAAAGGGGTTACCATTTTTTGTGGCATTCAGGATGGTTACACTCATATATCCCGGGTTATTGAAGGTGTGGCTCGAGTTCGCAATGATTTTTCCCTTTTTTACCAGGAGTTCATTAACGATTAGCTCAGGGGAGGATTGAGCAAGGTTTACTGAAAAGGTGATGGGTGGAATTGGAAAGTCCTGTGTTTTGATTGTTTGTTCTTCTATCGTGGTGATCTGCCGTTTGTAAGAAAAGTCTAACGCAGGAATCGAAACAAGATCATTCGCTTTTATGCAAAAGGCTTTGTTTTTAAAATAGAAAAGAATCGAAACTTCGCCGTTTTCATCAATGTAGAAATTTTTCTCGGTATCTGTTTCGATCAGCGCTCTTTCAAAGGTAATGCTGTCCTTTACCAGAGGTACCGCAAGGTCTGGATTCCAGTCAAGACCTTTGATGCGGTCGAATGCGAAATCCTTTTTGCAACTATACAGAATCCAAATTGAACACAACATAAACAGTGACAAGAGAATGATGGAATTTCGTTTCATAATGTAAAATATTTAACTATTTGATTTGCCAACATTTTATTAACCAGAATAATTCATCATACTTTGAGGAATTAACGGCAATGGCAAAAATAACAAAAAATCCACTCGGAGGAGTTTTATCCTTGCCTTGCAATATATCTAAATGCTGGCTATTTTTGCAAGGTAAAATTTGACGCTTCTTCTAAAAATTCAATTGAGATGATACAAAGGTTGGATGAATAGCATCAGAATTCCTGACCTTATTTTTGAAAAACGAAATATAAACAGATGAATAAAACGTTGCTCTTTGCAATCCTTGCATTGTCAATTAATGCATTTGCACAAAACCAAAGATCGCCATTAAATTCAATGGGAAATGTTCTCAGTAGAATGGAGAATACCGAAAGAAAACCATTCCACCTCAGTTCAGATACGAATTTGTGGCAATTCATCAAGCATCAAATACCTGATCAGCGCACATTAATCCAAATATATGATAGCGCTTTCCATTGGCAATGGGATACTATTACTTATAGATGGAAGATTGCAACGAAAACCATTAATGTAGTTTATGACTCCAAAAACAATCTGATAAGTTATTTAGGACAAAGAAAAAGCGGCAGCGTTTGGGAAAATTCCCTTCAATACTTCGCTTCATATAATGCCTGGAATAATCCGGCAACTCAAATATACAAAAGCTGGAACGGAACCGCTTGGGTGAATTTATGGCAATACTTTTTTATATATGACGCCAATAATAATGAGACGAGCTACTTGTGGCAAAGCTGGAACGGCGGCGCCTGGGTAAACGAATCGCAAAACATCTATGCCTACGATGGAAACAATAATCGTATAACCAACTTATTGCAACGCTGGAATGGCAGCGCATGGGAGAATCTATCTCAATACAATTATACCTACGACGCCAACAATAATTGCACAGGGGAATTAAAACAAATATGGAACAGCGCTGCCTGGGAGAATTCATCGCAATACATTTTTACTTACGATAACAACAATAGTCTGACGAGTGAACTATGGCAAAGCTGGTATGATAATACATGGATGAATACCTCGCAATACACATATAACTATGATGTTAACCTTAATCTGACAAATAAATTAAGACAGAATTGGAATGGCGCAGCCTGGGTTAATTTCTGGCAATACACCTTTTCATACAATGTTGGCAATAATCCGGAAAACATCATTCAACAATCCTGGAATGGCAGCCAATGGGTGAATTTCTCCCAATATGCTTATACTTACGACGCCAACAATTTTGAAACAAGCTATTCATTAATATATTGGAATAGCTCCGGCGTTGTGGTAAGTAGTGGCGATAGCGCCTATTTTTACTTTCATACAATTTCAGGAATTAACGACCTTATGGCGAAGGAGGGAAATACTACTGTTTATCCCAATCCAACCACTGGAAAGGTTACAATAAGCAGCAACAACAATATCAGCTCAGCGCTAATTTATAGTTTATATGGAGAATGCACTTATTCCGATTTTAAATTCAGTCAAGAGACTTCAATAAATCTTTCAGACTATAGCAAGGGAATCTATGTGATAAAAATTCAATGCGGCTCTAAAATTTATACCAGAAAAATTGTTGTTCAATAACAATCAAAAGAATAAGAATTGACCGCGAAACTACCACTTCATTGCAACAAGGCACATAGGCAGGAGGAAAATTTTTCAGAATATATAAATCGCATATAAGATTTTATACCTGCACAAAAATACGACATAGTATAGAAATACTTGTTTGCCTTTGGTTGTTGAATCTATACGCTGACAATCATGAAAACAAATGAAAGAGTTGATGCGCTAATTGCCTGTTTTACCTAAGATGTTCCTGTTCAAATGATTGATGACCTTATGGTTAAATCCGGGCATAAACGCCGGACCCTTACAGCGGGCAATCAAATCCTGCAGCCAGATGGCCTATTATAACCAAAACGCCAGATTCTATACCACGCCAAACCTCTGTCATTTTAGCCATGACGGGATTTGGAATTTAAAACAAGTCCTGTTTTCGAAGCATAGAAACCTGTTTGAAACCAGTGCTGCGTTGATAGACAAAAGCATCGCTGGATATACCAGCAGGGACTTTCTGTTATCATCATGGCGAAAGCTGATGACGCCCTTCATGTGATGTGGCTAAAAGAGCGGGTACGCCGGCAAAAAACCGGAATATAAAAATTATTTGTTGATAATAACCTTTTTAATTTGTTGTTGATCGCCGCAGAAAATCCGCAGGAAATATGCGCCATTGGGCAAATCCTGTATGTTTATAACAGCTTTGTTCATTCCTGCCTTCGTATGATTCTTGCCGGTTCTGGCAACCAATACACCCGACATGTTCCTCAGTTCGGCATTGAATTCACCAGTAGTTTCCATAATGTATTCGATGTTTAGAATTTCAGACGCCGGATTTGGATAAACCGTAACCATGTTGTTCTGCGTAAAAAATGATGTATTGCCAGCATCCGCGATAGTGAGTTTCGCATTGATAATAACATTTCCATCGCCATCCGCCAATTCGGATAACGGGTTGGGGTTTAATGTGAACCGGATTGGCGCGACGGTAGAGACGGGTTTTAAACCCGTCTCTACATTCGCCAACACCCGTGCGTGGATCAACAAAACCGTTCCGTTTTCCGGAACATTTATCGGATCCAACGATACCCAACCGATATTCAAAACCCCGTTGCGTGTTTCAAACCAAGGGTCAATGCCGCCGTTTTCCGGCATTGTAACGCCCGTAATTTCAATCAACGACGGATCAAAATCCAACATCAACGTGATGGCGCCAATTTGTTGAGAAGCAAAGCTTTGCATCTCCGCAATATTCTGCGTCTCTACAACCCGTATCGGGAAGGTAATTTCCGGCGTTATGGGCAACATGCCGCGGTTTTCCAACCGTAGAGACGCGATGCATCGCGTCTCTACCGCGCATCGCGTCTCTACCGCGCATCGCGTCTCTACCGCG
>JAPLDO010000128.1 GCA_026391715.1 Bacteroidota bacterium | reverse complement strand
TATTTGCTTTCCAAAATTTTTATATTAATATTTACCGGGAAATTTTAAACCCCATGAGCCATGAAAAAATTCCCGTTCGTTTTTCTTCTTTTTACCCTGATGTCCGTCTTTGTCCAGGGTCAGATCACAAAGCCAGTCACGATCCCCTCGTTTCGTGTGCCGGTTGACAGCGGGACGGTTGCTCTTTTCCGGGAGACCACCGCAAACGGCCATACAAAGTCAATACTCGAAAAACGCGATGTACATGTAAAAATCACCGACCAAAGTTCCGGGGGCGGCAACTGCGGGGCAACTGTTTGGATTTACAGCCTCGACGGCCTCGACGTACTTGGCCCATACACCGCGCCTTGCGGCGAAACCCTTGTAGTGGAGATTGATGAGCGGGCATGGGGGGTATTGGTGCAGAGCATTGATGATATCGTGGTGGATGTGTGGATAGAGTAGCTGGAAATATTCCCCCATTAAGTTTAATGAAAAGTAAAACTGAAATGCAAACCTTTTAAAATTATGAAAATGAAAAATCTCTTCTGTTTTCTCGTAATCTCTTATCTTGGGATTCTTATTGCCCCACATGTCATTGCCCAAACGGACACTGTAACCGGCAACGGCGACCCCAATTACATTCCTTTGTGGATCTCCACCGGCGGCGGTGGTGGTGGCGGTGGCCAGGAGGAGGACAATACCGGGACTACCTCCCTGCTGGGACGCACCAATATCTATTACCTTGAAGGCAGCACCGGGATCGGAAGGTTGGGCATTGGAACAACTTATCCCTGGGCACCGCTCCATGTAATCGGTGAGTCCATTGTTGGTGAAGACTGGGAACGGATAGTCACCGGCCACTGGTACAACGGCAATCCGAACCACGAGATCGGATATTTGGGATTCAATATGTTCCAGATGGCCAATGCTACCTGGTACTCCAAAGGCGACGGCGAGTATAACGGCGGCGCCCTTTTGTTTGGTACCACCACCGGCAACCTGCACTTCAGTACCATCCCTTCAAACGGCAGCACCCAAAGTACGTTCACAGAATCGACCATTCAGAACAACATCAAAATGACGGTCACGCCCACGGGCCGGGTCGGGATCAACACCAAAACGCCCAGCCAGGCATTAGAGGTGTGCCACCGTGATACAACCGGAGGCATCAACCTCAACCAGTTGGACACCTCGCTTAAAAAATCGGAGATCAAGTTCAGCATTGCAGGCGTGGGGCATTGGTCGATGGGCCATTATCTGAGCGCTTCACGGCCCAACTCCTTTTTCATCTGGAACCAGAACCGTGAGAAGACCGAACTGTTTATTGCCGACAATGGAATGATGGGCATCAATACCGAATGGCCGGCTGCAAGATTGGATGTGAACGGCGACTTGAGAGTAGAATCATTGGCCGGTAATGGGCAGGCTTTTTTGCAGGCCGACAATTCGGGCCATGTCACGGCTGTTCCGGTTAATTCGGGAGGCATCGGATTATGGCAAACGACAAACGGAACAGATATATATCGTTTAAATGGGAAAGTTGGTATTGGGGTTATTCCTCCCGGCTCTTCTACTTACAAGTTGCTGGTTGAAGGCGGCATTGTTGCCCGCGATCTCAAAGTGACCATACAAACTCCTTTTCCTGACTTTGTATTTTCCGAAAATTATCCGCTTAAAAGCCTTCGTGATCTCGAAAGTTTTATTCACGAAAACAGGAGGCTTCCTGAAATGCCTTCCGCTGAGGATATTACCCGGGAACAGGGATTTGAAGTTGGCGAAATGCAAATCAAACTTGTAAAAAAGATCGAAGAATTGACCCTATACCTTATTGACCAACAGAAACAGATCGACGAACTTAAATCGCTTATTTCATCCGGCAGGGAGGAGAAAAGATGATACGCGCGCTCCTGGCCCTGTTATTATGTGGTATCTTTGTGATGACCATGCAAGGGCAATACGTTACTATCGAGGGAAGGCAGTTCAAGGATGAAAACGGTGATGACTTTTATCCGGTGGTGTGCAATTATCAGGCGGATATTATCCATGATGGATTAGGCAGTTTCTATATTGCCCCCGCCGGTTTCTATGGTGTGATATGGGGTTATGATTGCAGCCCGATCGATACATGCAATCATAATTCTTTTGTCCATGATTTTACGGAAATCCATGAAATGGGATTTAATGCCATACGGTTGATGGCGCCGACACCCGAAAAACCCGGTGGAATGGGCCAGGGATTCAGGTATAACGTGAATCAATACCATTATCCATATGATTCGTTGAAGATTACCTGGAGTATCAATCCCCCTTATTCTACAAATTCTGAAATGAACGCCATTCTCAAGAAACTGGAGGAGATTGTAGAAATTGCAGGTGCTTGCGGTTTGAAGGTGATTCTTGTTCCTTCGACCGGGCGATTGGCCCAATCGCCGGAGGCCGTTGCCGATGTAGCCAACTATTTAAAGGTATATGCTGCCCGTTTTGCCGAAAACCCGGCCGTGCTGGCCTACGACCTTTACAATGAACCTACCTGGGTTGATATTGATACCACCTACAATCCAGCCTTTGATCATAATAAATATGAAGTGTGCCAATATGTTGGCAGTTGGTACGATTCGGTAAAACTGGGCGATCCTAACCATCTGGTCACAATGGGTCTTGGCACGTTTAATTATAATGACGTCATAGAATGGGATCCGGGGATATTGAAACTCGATTTTGTTTCGGAGCATATATATCCAAATTTGCGGCCAGAGGAAGATTATAATATTGATACCGCGATGATGCGGTTTCAGGACGAATTGATCTGGACGGCGAACAACATCCCCATCCCGTGGATCATCGGGGAAACCGGGTTTATAGCCACGGATAATGACTTTCCACCATTCAATGTTTCTCCGTTCAATGACTATAAATATACACAACCACCGTATGTATGGGGTTCAACAGAAGCCCAGCACATGTTTGCCGATACGGTGATTCATATGATGCGCAACTGTGGCGCCTCAGGGATCTCCTGGTGGCAGTTTCAGGATACCTATTATGGGCTTATACCCAACGATTCAAATGCATCCGATTACCGGGAATCCTTTTTCGGCCTGCTAAACCCCGGGAACTGGGATTCTGTGAATGGCTATACCACTTTCAGAAAACCTGCGGTAGAAGATTTTCGGACATTTGATCCAACTGAACCTCCAGGGGATTTTCCTGAACCATCCGGACTTTATTATAATCCATTTAATTATGATATTAATAATAACTATACTATTAACGGGAATATTCAAAATTATGTCACTGCTTTACCAATAAAAGATGCAGTCCTTTTATTAGTTAGTAAATTCTATCCAGAACAATATCAACCGGAAGTATTTAAATTAATTTATCATTATACGTTCACACGTGATGATGGTCTTTTCCATGCCTATCCCCCTCCAGATGGATATTATCCTTCAACAATCGATGATATGAGAATATCCTACCCTGGGTGCGAACGAATTGAAAGAGGTTGGTGGTCTGATTATAATCCTGATACTATTCCTGTTGAAAATAACCGTACATTCAGAATTTATAGAGCTGGATTGGCTTATGATGCTGAAATAGCGAATGTTACTATTTCGGCTAACAATACAAGGGATTTTTACGGTTGGAACTCCCTTACCGCTTCAGGATTCCTGATTGAACAAGGTGGAGAATGTGAAATGAGTGCACGAACGGAGGTGAACCTAAAACCCTCATTTGATGCTTATACTTATTCTGAGGTTCATATTTTCACCGCAAAAACATTTCCTGAATGCATAGACTTCCAAACATATCTGAAAGAAGCAAATGTGCTTGTTAACCAATCAAATAATATCAGGACAGAACTCGAAATCAAATTCGGGGTTGGTATCGAAAATTTCGCTTTTAATATCTATCCAAATCCTTCTCAAGGGAAAATTACTTTGAAATTTGAAAATATATTGGAAGGAAAATGCACTCTTAAAGTTTATAATAATTTAGGGTTTGCTAAACCAGAAATTGAGTTAAAGGAACAGATCAATGAAATTGATCTCAGTGATTATTCCCCGGGTCTGTATGTGTTACAAGTAGTTTACAATAATAGTTTGGTCAACAAAAAAATAATACTAAGATAACTATCACTTATATGAAAACAATAAATCGTTTTACACTAGGATTCTTGTTTCTAATTTTTACTTCATTACCAATGCTCCACGCACAATCTTGGCAATGGGCCAACCATTATGGAGGCGCCAATGGTGATGGGGCAGGTAATTTATGCCTTGATAAAAATGGAAACGTATATATATTTGGGCAGTTCTTTTTTCCCTATGCTGTTTTCGGCAAAGACACGCTTGTTCCGCGAGGAGTTTATGATATGTTTATCATGAAGATGACTCCGTCAGGAAATGTTCTTTGGGTAAAACAAGCGGGTTCTGTTGATAATAAAACCAACAGCACAGATGTTCCCGGTGATTTGATGTTTGATGAATCAACCAACACCATTATCCTTGCCGGTATGATGAACGGCGACAACGGAGCAATAGTAAACTGTAACGTTGGCGGAGGTGATAAGATCTTTCTTGCAAAGCTGGATCTGAATGGCAATTGCCTCTGGGCTAGGGGCGTTGCCTGGCATGGCGACGCGAACAACGTCAGCATTTCCAATGATGCAGATGGAAATATCTTTATGGCCGGAAACACGAAATACAAATCCACTTTTGATACAAATACCATTCAACCCGGCGTTTTTATTGCAAAATTTGAACTTTCAGGTTCTCTGATCTGGGTTAAACGGGTGCTTGATGTTAATGGTGTAGCAGGACAGGTCCGATATTTTAATAATAATCTCTATGTGGGAGGGGTATCCTATAATGACACTTTAAAGTTGGGATCATCAACCGTGGTGTGCAACCCCAACGATCCGTTCATTTCAAAATTTGACACCAATTGCAATGTTATATGGGTGAAAACCATGGGTGGCCCGTTGAATGACAACGGAGGAACTATCAGTATTGATGAAACTGGAAATATCTATACAACCGGTGAATTTCAGGGAACTGCCAATTTTGATAAAATAGTACTCGAAAATGGCAATAAACGGGATTGGTATATTGCAAAATATGACAACAACGGGAAAGCCTTATGGGCAAAAAACGCACACATTACAGGAAACCTGATTTATACCGGAATCAGCGCAACTACTTCAACAGGAAATATCTATGCCTGTGGTACATTTTCAGGCAAAGCAGTTTTTGGTGATATGGCTGTTTCGGCATCTTCCTCACGGGAAATGTTTTCGGTCAGTTATAATAGAAATGGTGAATGTTTGGGGGTGATACAGAGCCCAAACTCGTATCATGGAGGTATTGCGTCTGATCAAAATGGATCTGTTCTTTTGTGCGGCAGTTTCACCGGTACTACGAATTTCGGCAATCAAACCTTAAAGAGCTTTGGGGCTTCGGATGTTTATATTTCCAAACACGACGCCATCACCTCCACCTCCCAACCCCTCGAAAACCCCCAGCCCCAACTCCTCATCTATGCCAACCCCACCACCGGCAAATGCACCGTCACCATCCCGGAGGAATTTTTGCATGAAAAGCAGCTTACGCTTCAGGTTTTTGATTTCCAGGGAAAACTGATTGAAAAGACTGTGTTGACCCTTGCCGACGGCAAGATCAGGCTGAACCTCGAAGCCCACGCCAAAGGGATCTACCAGGTGGTGGTGGACAATGGGAGGAAGAGTTATACGGGGAAGGTGGTGTTTGAGTGAAGTACGAGAGACGAGGGACGAAGGATGAGGGACGAAGGACGAGGGACGAAGGACGAGGGACGAGGTGGGGGACACCTTTTACCGTTTTACCACTTTACCGTTTTGCCACTTGAATTTTGAATTTTCTCCGTGGACCTCTGTGAATCCTCAGTGGAACTCTGTGTTACATTTTAAAAATTTCACAGAGTGCCACGGAGGTTTCACAGAGATCCACAGAGAAAAAGGTAATTACTCAATAATCCGGGATAACTGATCTGACTGACAAATAACTTTGATTGATAAAATCGCTGATCTATGAAAGCACTTTCTATAAAAGCAATCCTGATAACGACATGGTTGATCCTTCCGGCCATGATGATCAACGCCCAAAGCTGGCAATGGGCCACCCACGCGGGTAGCGTAAATTATGAATCTGGGGGACCGGTATGCTCAGATACCCTCGGAAATATTTATGTGTTTGGCAACTATTTTTTCCCTTACGCAGTTTTTGGACAGGACACCCTGGTTCCATATGATCTTACGGATTTATATGTCTCAAAATTGGATCGCGATGGAAAATTTATCTGGACAAAAAGAGCAGGCTCAACAGGTGGCGATGGTTCCAATGATATACTCTATGAACAATATTCAAATACACTAATTACAGCCGGAACAATCGGAGGGACGAATGGCAAATTCATTAATTGTAATTTGGGAAATGGGGAAAAGATTTTCCTTGCAAAAGCAGACCTTGAAGGAAATTGTGTGTGGGCTATTGGTACTGGCTTAAATGGCAATGCAAATTCTTTAAGCATTTCAGATGACAATGAAGGAGCCGTTTACATGTCAGGAAATCTTAGCTTTCCGGCATATTTTTCAAACGTCAAACTTGATGCGGGTGGATTTATTGTAAAATTCCGGTCATCAGACGGATCGATTATCTGGGCAAAACGAGTTATCGATGAAAATGGATACCTCAGTCAAATTAAATACTCGGGGAACAGATTGTATTTGGGAGGATTATCGGTATCTAAATCTTTAACCCTGGATAAAATAACAGTTGTTTGCAACGAACAAGATCCCTTTATTTCGAAATTCGACACAAGTGGTAATATCTTATGGGTAAAAACAATGGGCGGTCCCTATGCCGACATGGGGGGCACTATCGACCTGGACCGGGCTGGAAATATTTATACCACAGGAGACTTCAAGGACACCGCGTATTTTGACAACATAGTGTTGACCAATGGCAGTAAGCGTGACTGGTACATTGCAAAATACGACAACAATGGCAATGCTTTATGGGCAAGACAAGGACATATTACCGGAAATAAAGTTTATTTTGGATTTGCTGCATCAACATTCACGGGAGATATCTATGCAATAGGAAATTTCTCAGGTAATGCTGTTTTTGGCGATCATTCCATTTCTGCCGGTTCACCCAACGATATGTTCCTGGCCAGATATAATGCGTTGGGACAGTGTTTAGGAATAACCAATGTACCTAATGCTTATCACAGCAGTGTGACATTTGATAATAGTGAAAACGCGATTTTAACAGGGTGTTTCAGCGGGACTATAAATTTCGGTGCGCAATCAATTAAAAGTTATGGCTCAAACGATATTTTCATTGCAAAGCATGATGCCATCACATCCGTTGTACCCAAAACAATGGCAAACACGCAACCACAACTGACCATCTACGCCAACCCCACCACCGGCAAATGCACCGTAACCATCCCGGATGAATTTTTGCACGAAAAACAACTCACACTTCAGGTTTTTGATTTCCAGGGAAAACAGATTGAAAAGACAGTGTTGGCCCTTGCCGATGGCAAAATCAGGCTGAACCTCGAAGCCCATGCCAAAGGGATGTACCAGGTGGTGGTTGACAATGGGCGGAAGAGTTTTACGGGGAAGGTGGTGTTTGAGTGAAGGACGAGGGACGAGGGACGAGGGACGAAGGGCGAGGGATGAGGGACGAAAGTGCGGGATACCTTTTACCGTTTTACCACTTTACCGTTTTACCACTTTTTTCATAGTTTCCCTGAACGAAGACCCGTAAACGGAGCATTCTACCCATAGCAGCGCTAAAGTTGGTGTCGGAACCGGTCACCAACTTTATTTTCTTTCCCACGGATATCCAATGCTTTAGCCAACTTTTTTTCCGGCAACTTGTACGGAATTCCGACATTTTTTTTCCGAAAACAGTATTTGCTTTCCAAAATTTTTATATTAATATTTACCGGGAAATTTTAAACCCAATGAGCCATGAAAAAATTCCCGTTCGTTTTTCTTCTTTTCACCCTGATGTCAATCTCTGTCCAGGGGCAGTTCACAAAGCCATTCCCGATCCCCTCGTTTCGCGTCCCGGTTGACAGCGGGACGGTTGCCCGGTTCCGGGAGACCACCGCAAACGGCGATACAAAGTCAATACTCGAAAAACGCGATGTACATGTAAAAATCACCGACCAAAGTTCCGGGGGCGGCAACTGCGGGGCAACTGTTTGGATTTACAGCCTCGACGGCCTCGACGTG
>JAPLDO010000245.1 GCA_026391715.1 Bacteroidota bacterium | reverse complement strand
TTATGTGCGTAAAGAGGTAATCAGCGTTTTTCCTGATACGCTTTGCTGGATTCACGATTACGCTTACTCATTTAATGATCCCACCACCGAGAAATACTTCTGGCACCCTGCTTACGACAATTATCCTGTGGTTGGCGTAAACTGGCGGCAGGCAAACGCTTTTTGTATATGGAGAACTCAGTTGAAAAACAGTTTTATTTCACTCAAGAAAGGTGAAACATATATCAGCGATTTTCGCCTCCCAACCGAAGCCGAATGGGAATGGGCTGCGCGTGGCGGATATGATGGAAACCCATATCCCTGGGGCGGTCCATATACCAGAAATGATAAAGGTTGTTTTCTAGCTAACTTTAAACCATTACGCGGTGATTACATGGCCGACGGCGGCGGCAAAACAGTTATTGCTGCTCATTACCCTGCTAATGATTATGGTTTGTACGACATGGCTGGAAATGTTGCAGAATGGACTGCATCTGCATTTCATCCAGCGTCATATAACTTCTCCTGGGATTTGAACCCCGATTATAAATACAATGCAAAAGAAGCCGACCCTCCTGCTTTAAAACGTAAAGTTACCCGCGGCGGTTCATGGAAAGACGTTGCCTATTTTCTTCGCGTTTCTACACGCGCTTATGAATACCAGGATACTGCCAAATGTTATATCGGTTTCCGATGCGTTCAGAATTTCCTTGGCCGCCAGCGCGCCGACAATCCTTCACGGGCTTCCAAAGTCTATAGATAAAAATATTCAATCACACTCTTTATTCACCTCTAATTAGTAAATACTATGGCGTTGCTCGATTTTGTAAAAACGAAGGGATACAAGCTTTTTATGTCCAAACTATATGGCTGGGGTGCAGCGGTAGTTATCATAGGAGCATTGTTCAAAATCAATCACTATACCGGCGCCGATACCATGTTGATTATCGGTTTGGGCACTGAATCGCTTATTTTCTTTTTCTCAGCCTTTGAACCCCCTCATGTCGACCCTGACTGGAGTCTTGTATATCCGCAATTAGCCGGATTAAATCATGAAGAAACATTAGATGTTAAAACAACAGGAAAAAAAGATAGTTTAACTCAGGATCTCGATAAAATGCTTGAAAAAGCTAAAATCGGTCCCGAACTAATTGAAAGCCTGGGCAACGGTTTACGGACTTTATCGGATACAACTTCGAAACTCTCTAATGTGGCTGATGCTTCACTTGCCAATGATAAATATGTGAATACCATGAAAACAGCTACCGATTCGGCTGCAGTTTTAAATGAGTCGTACAGGAAAACTGCCAGTACGCTCGAACAAAGTGTAACTGCTTCGCAGGAACAACTTACACACATCAAATCAACCTCAAAAAATGCTGCCACTCTTTCTACAATGTTTACCGAGGTCAGCGAATCGTTGAAAGAAGATGTCCGCGCCAATAAAGCTTTTTCCGATAGCATTTCAGGCATTACCAGTACAGCAAATCAGTTTATACTGAAATATAAGGAATCCTCCGACCTTTTATCGAAAACCGCCGAATCGCTCAATGCGCAGGCTACCGGAAATAACGTTTACAACAAGGAACTCCACCGCATTTCAACCAACCTTTCAGCGCTCAACGCGTTGTATGAACTCCATCTCCAAAGTTCTAACACACAGATGGAAAACACCAATAAGTTCAATACTGTCATAAATAAATTTTCGGTTAACCTTAATGAATCAATGGCAAACACCGAAAAATTCAAAGTCGAAGTTGACAATCTTACCAAAAATATATCGGCGCTGAACAAGGTTTATGGCAATATGTTATCAGCCATGAGCATTGGCGGAAAGTAATTCAGGATTAACTGATAATAATATAATATATAAATGGCTGGATATAAAGAGACACCGAGGCAGAAAATGATCGGGATGATGTATCTCGTACTTACTGCACTGCTTGCTTTGAATGTCTCGAAAGAGATAATGGATGCTTTTCTTGTAGTGAATGAAAGTATGGAGACTACCAACGATAACTTCTCGAAGAAGCTTAATAATACATACTCGAAATTTCAAAGCCAGTTTATGCTTAATAAGGATAAAGTTGGTCAATACTGGGAAAAAGCTCAAAAAGTTCAGACTTTATCCGATAACCTGACCCGATATATTGATAGTATAAAGTATGTGGTGATTATGCGCTGTGATGGCATGAAAAATATTGATAGCGCTAAAACTTTTAATTTACGCAAAATTAAACGTAAAGACGATTATAACACGCCTACCCGTTATTTTATAGGAAGTTCAGAAGATGGTTCTGCCGGCGAAGCGAAAATTTTACGGCAAAAAATCGAAATATATAAAAAACAAATACTTGACCTGGTTGACCCGAAATACAGAGCAACTATTAAAATTGGTCTGGACACCAAAGCAATGTACCTTACTGCCGACGGTAAAAAACAAAACTGGGAAATGCACAATTTTTACCGAACTATAATTGCGGCAACGGTAACCATTCTTAATGAGATAAAAGCGGAGGTTAAAAATATCGAATTTGATGTTGTCAACAGTATTTTTTCCGAAGTTACTGCTGAAGATTATAAATTCGACGTCATAAAAGCCAGAGTTATCCCGGAAAGCCGATTTGTATTTGCCGGTGAATCCTATAATGCTGAGATTATTGTTGCCGCTTACGAAACCAAAGGAAAACCAATAGTAAAATGGATTCCGGGAGCTGATACGATTACCGCTGCCAATGAAGGAAACGCCAATTTGATTGATGGAACCAATGGTATTGTAAACTTAACTATTGGCGCGGGGCGTGAAGGTTTACAACGTTTTGCGGGTTTTATGCAGGTTCTCGACCCCAACGGGCAGCCTAAAAAGTATTACTTTTCCGATGAGTATTTTGTTGCAAAACGGGCGGTTTCGATATCTCCCACTTCCATGCTGGTGTTTTACAAAGGGGTTCCTAATCCTTTAAAGGTTGTTGTTCCAGGCGGCGGTTCCGATAAAAAAGTTGAGATATCTTATGGAACCGTAACTCCAACCGATTCAAATTATATTGTCAATATTCCCGCTTCATTAACAGGCGGTCCCTCGAAAGCTGTTGTTACAGTTAGCGCAACCTACGGTGACAAACGTGTAACTTTAGGGTCGGAAACATTCAGGTTGAAAAATATTCCGGAGACATATTCAGTTCAATCCTATACTTTTATTACGACCGGTTCTGATGGATCACCGGTGATCCTGAATGGACAGGGAAGAATTTTAACCCCTGAAATGGTCAATTTTATTAAAAGAGCAAGGCGTGATCAGGTAATTGTGTTAACAGATATTAAAGTTCAGGCTCCAGATGGCGTGAGGAAATTACAGAAATCCGTCACGTATAGAATAAACTAACCATGTTATTGTCGCGAATTAATAAGTGAGATATGAAAAAGTTCCTGATTTTTATTTTTCCAGTACTGTTGGGTACAATTTTTCCGGCGAATAATTTTGCTCAGGTGCTTGATGCAACGCCGCGGGACGGTGTATATGACAAAACAGCAATTTCTCAGGTTCAGCCGATTCCCTATCCCTATCTGAGGGAAGCGGATATTGTTTGGACAAAGCGCATCTGGCGCACTGTTGATCTGCGGGAAAAAATGAATCAACCATTCTATTTTCCGGAACAACCGCTGAATCAATGGAGATCGTTTGCGCAAATTATCTGGGATGGGTTAAAAGAAGGAACAATTACAGCTTATAATTCAGATATTGACGACCAGTTTACCAGTCCTCTTACCTTTAAAGAGATACAGGATAAAGTCGAAAAAAAAGATAGCGCCCTCGCCCCTGATCCTGAAAACGAAGACAGACAAATCTGGGTGCCAAAAAATGATTTTTTTGAACCTTCTCAGGTCAAAAAATTCTATATCAAGGAAGACTACTATTTTGATCGGCAGCGATCAGTGTTCGAGGTGCGGATATTGGGAATATGTATTGTCAGACCGCTTACAGTTGAGGGAATAAATATGGGGGATAGAAAATTATTCTGGATATATTTTCCCGAATGCAGGAATTTGTTTGCGCAGAATGAAATGTTTAACCTGAAAAATGGCGTAGCTGGAAGATTGACTTATGACGACGTTTTTATGAAACGCATGTTTTCCAGTTACATAACCAAGGAAGAAAATGTTTATAATCGTTATATCAATGAATACACTACCGGACTGGATGCCTTGCTTGAAGCTGAAAAAGTAAAAAACACGCTCCAGGAATTCGAATCCAATCTCTGGGAATATTAAATCTTTTAGTATAATGAAATAACAAAGGCTGTTCCTTATTCCGGGACAGCTTTTTTTTTAGCAGAATAACCATGACGCCTGATTTCCTCGACACCCCTATCGAATACCTTAAAGGCGTTGGTCCAACGAGGGCGGGATTACTTAATAAAGAACTTAACATTCGCACTTTCGGCGATCTGCTAACCACATTCCCTTTCAGATACGTTGACCGCAGCAAATTTATCAGAATTGCTGATATATCAGAGGAGTCAACCTATATTCAGATTAAGGCAAGACTGGTTAACGTTCAGGTTGTTGGGGGGCAGCGACAAGACAGATTGATAGCAACAGTGCGTGACGATAGTGGCGAAATGGAACTTGTTTGGTTTCAGGGAACCAAATGGGTTCTCGACATGCTTACCGCCCGGCAGGAATATCTGATATTCGGCAAACCTGTGATGTTCAACGGTAAATGGAATATTCCGCATCCCGAACTTGAAATTCCATCGGATCAGCCATTGCCACTCAGCGAAGCGCTGCGCCCGATTTATCCTTCAACGGAAAAATTAAAATCAAAAGGACTTGATTATAAAGGTATTGGTAAAATTGTAAAAACGCTTCTGCTGAATGATAAGTTTTCAGTGCATGAAAATCTGACGGAAACCATCATTGATGACCTTCGCCTTATTGGGCGACAGGAGGCGTTTTTAAACATCCATTTTCCCAGAAATCCGGAACTCCTGCGAAAAGCCCAGACAAGACTTAAATTCGAGGAGTTGTTTTTTATTCAACTGAGATTGGTAAAACAACATGCAGGACGTAACCGGAAAATGGATGGACACAGGTTTTTAAAGGTCGGTCATTTTGTGAATCAGTTTTATCATCATCATCTTACATTCGAACTTACTAAAGCGCAAAAGCGTGTAATCAAAGAAATCCGCGCCGATCTCGGTTCGGGAAAACAGATGAACCGGTTACTCCAGGGTGATGTTGGAAGCGGGAAAACTTTGGTAGCTCTGATGACTATGCTGATTGCTCTCGATAACCAATATCAGAGTTGTCTGATGGCGCCAACTGAAATTCTGGCAAAGCAGCATTTTCAAACAATCTCACAAATGCTCACCGGACTTGACGTTCATGTGAAATTACTTACAGGTTCCACAAAGATTAAAGAACGACGAATAATACAGGAAGGGCTGCTGAACGGAACGATTCACCTGTTGATTGGAACGCACGCGCTGATAGAGGAAAATGTAAAATTTCAACGTCTCGGACTTGTAGTTATTGACGAACAGCATCGCTTTGGCGTAGCCCAGCGGGCGAAACTTTGGGAAAAAAACCTGATCACGCCGCACATTCTTGTTATGACAGCAACTCCGATTCCCCGTACTCTTGCCATGACGCTATACGGCGACCTCGATACTTCAGTAATTGATGAACTGCCGCCGGGAAGAAAGTCAATTATCACCAAACACTTGTACGAACCTCAACATGATAAAGTGTATGGTTTCATTCGTGAAAAAATTCAGGAAGGGCGACAGATTTACATAGTTTATCCACTTATCAAGGAATCGGAAACCCTTGATTTGAAAAACCTGACTGATGGCTTCAAGGCGATTCTGGAGAAATTCCCTTCACCCCGTTACGCCGTCAGCATGGTTCACGGAAAGCAGAAGCAAAAGGAAAAAGATGCTGAAATGAAGCGTTTCGTAAACGGGGAGACGCAAATTATGGTGGCAACCACGGTTATTGAAGTGGGTGTGGATGTGCCCAATGCTTCGGTGATGGTCATCGAAAATGCTGAAAGGTTTGGACTGTCACAGTTGCACCAGTTGCGCGGAAGAGTGGGTCGCGGCGGAGATCAGTCGTATTGTATCCTGATGAGTCGCTATGAACTCTCGGCGGAGGCGCGCACCCGGTTATCAACCATGGTTCGTACAACCGACGGGTTCGAGATCGCCGAAACTGATCTTCAATTGCGCGGTCCCGGCGACCTTCAGGGAACCCAACAGAGCGGCGTTCTCGATTTGCGTATTGCCGATATTGTAAAGGATGAAAAGATACTTAAATATGCCCGCAACGTAGCCTCAGCTATAATATTTGTTGACCCGCATTTATCTCTGGAGAAAAATGCCATTCTGGCACAACACCTCGCCCTGATGGACAGGAAACAGCAAAATTGGGGATTGATCTCTTAGCTGTCGCGTTTTTATTACTACTTTTGTAATCTTAACCCGTAAGACAAATGAAAATTTCGTACAACTGGCTGAAGCTGTATCATAATCTCGATGTGTCGCCTGACAAGGTGGCGGAAATATTAACCGGCTGTGGACTCGAAGTAGAAAGCGTTGAAACCTTTGAATCGGTTAAAGGCGGATTAAAAGGAGTTGTTATCGGAGAGGTTTTGACTTGCGAAAAACATCCAAATTCCGACCATCTCAGCCTGACAACGGTTAACGTGGGAGCAAACGATCCGCTGAAAATCGTGTGTGGGGCTTCAAACGTTGCCGCCGGACAAAAAGTTGCAGTGGCTGTTATCGGAACTACCCTTTATTTTGCCGAAAAGGAAATTACTCTTCAACGAACAAAGATAAGAGGCGAAGTTTCGGAAGGGATGATTTGTGCGGAAGATGAACTGGGTTTGGGATCATCCCATGCAGGAATTATGGTTCTTCCGCAGAGCGCCAAGGTTGGCATGTCGGCAAAAGAGTATTTCGGGGTGGAGGAAGATGTTGTATTCACCATCGGACTTACGCCTAACCGCGTGGATGCCGCCTCGCATATAGGCGTTGCCCGCGACCTGATTGCGGTGATGAATAATTACGGAAAAACCGGGACTGACAGATTACCAGATAATCGCCTGCTGACGCCTGATCTGAGCGGTTTTACCGTTGATAACAATAACCGCCGTGTGAGTATAGTTATTGATGATTCTAAAGCCTGTCCAAGGTATTCCGGGATTTCCATTTCCGGGATTAAAGTGAAAGATTCGCCCGAATGGCTCAAAAACCGACTTTTGGCTATTGGCTTGCGGCCCATCAACAACATTGTGGATATCACAAATTTTGTTTTAATGGAAACAGGTCAGCCGTTGCATGCTTTCGATTTAAGCAGGATTGAGGGAAATCAGGTAATTGTGAGAAAGTATGCTGAAGGAACCCCGTTCACTACACTTGATGGCGTTGAACGCAGATTATCGGAGAACGACCTTATGATTTGCAATGCAGTTGAGCCAATGTGCATCGGAGGAGTTTTTGGAGGTTTAAAATCGGGTGTTTCTTCCGAAACCACTGGCATTTTTCTCGAAAGCGCCTGTTTCGATCCGGTTCATATCAGAAGAACATCGAAATTGCATGGCGTTCAAACTGACGCCTCGTTCCGTTTTGAACGTGGAAGCGATATCGCAATTACAATTAATGCCCTGAAACGCGCCGCCATGATGATTAAGGAGATTGCCGGCGGCGAAATTTCATCGGAAATTGTGGATGTTTATCCCAACCCAATTCCGCTTCAGACAGTTAATTTTTCATACAAAAACCTCGACAGGTTGATAGGAAAAACCATCAGCAGAAATGTAATAAAAAATATCCTGACCGACCTCGGTATTAACATTCTGAAAGAAACTGCCCTGAATTTCCCAAACCTGAAACCTGAAACCATTTTCCCTGAACCCGAAACTTCTCTTTTACTTGAAATTCCTGCTTTCAAGGTTGATGTAACCCGCCAAGCCGATGTTATTGAGGAGGTTCTGAGGATCTATGGTTACAATAACATTGAAATAAACGATGAAATCAAGTCTTCAATATCTTATACTTCAAACCCCGATCCTGAAAAGGTACAAAACCTGATTTCCGATTACCTTGTTTCCAATGGCTTCTTTGAAATGTTAAACAATTCATTGACAAGGTGTGACTATTACCATGAAAATACTGATTTTCCGGAAGAAAGTTGTGTGAAAATCCTCAACCCGATCAGCCGCGACCATGATGTGATGAGGCAGACGCTGCTTTATGGCGCCCTCGAGAGTGTGGCATACAATATCAACAGAAAAACCTCCGACCTTAAATTGTTCGAATTCGGACGGATTTATTCTAAATCATCAAACCCCGGCGATCTTTTACCCGGCTATCATGAAGAAACTCATCTTGCCTTGGTTCTTACCGGTAGTACAAATTCTGAGAACTGGAATACCGCTGCAAACCAGGTTGATTTTTTTGAAATGAAAGGGTATCTCCATGCCATTTTCAAAAGGTTATCTCTGTTGATAGATAAATGGGTAGTAGAATCCTATTCTTCCGGATTGATTTCTGTAGGATTACGCTATTCGGTAAATGGAAAAACAGTTTTAATTATTGGTTTGGTAGCGAACCAGGCGTTGAAGCCTTTCGATATAAAACAATCCGTTTTTTATTCCGAAATGAACTGGGATTTATTGCTTTCGCTGATCTCTGAGAAAAACATCAGCTTCACCGGAATTCCCAGATTTCCTGAAGTCCGGCGCGATCTCGCGCTTCTCGTCGATCATCAAGTCACCTTCAGCGAGATAGAAAAGCTGGCATACCAGACAGAGAAAAAATTGTTGAAAAACGTAGGATTATTCGATGTATATGAAGGTGGGAAAATTGCCGCAGGCAAAAAATCTTACGCCATTAGTTTCATTCTCCGGGATGAAGAAAAAACTCTGACCGATAAAGAGATTGATAAGACGATGGATCGACTGATTAAAGCCATGTCTGCAAATTTTAATGCCCAACTCAGATAATATTCCTTATGGAAATTCAATCAATAAAACAACGATTTGGGATAATTGGTCATTCTTCAATACTTGATCGGGCTATTGACATTGCCCGACAGGTGGCTGCCACCGATATTACCGTATTGGTTAGCGGTGAAAGCGGAACCGGAAAGGAATTTTTTCCAAAGATTATCCATCAGTTAAGCTCTCGTAAACATGGACCTTATATTGCCGTAAATTGTGGCGCAATACCAGAAGGGACTATTGATTCAGAACTTTTTGGTCATGAAAAAGGATCATTTACCGGCGCTCATGAAGCCAGAAAGGGATATTTTGAAGTTGTGGACGGTGGCACAATATTTCTTGATGAAGTAGCCGAATTGCCTTTGGGAACGCAGGTAAGGTTGTTGCGTGTTCTTGAATCAGGCGAATTTATGCGGGTAGGATCTTCAAGGGTATTAAAGACAAATGTAAGGGTGGTGGCAGCAACCAATGTGAATATTCCCGACGCCATTGGGTCCGGGAAATTCCGTCAGGATTTATATTACCGGTTGAATACAGTTCCCATTCAGGTACCGGCTTTGCGCGAGCGGAAAGAGGATGTTTATCTGCTCTTTCGAAAATTCGCCGCCGACGCTGCCGAAAAATATCGGATGCCAGCTATTCAGCTTAATGATGAAGCCCAGCAAATTCTGATGAATTATCGCTGGCCCGGAAATATTCGTCAATTGAAGAATCTTACCGAGCAGGTATCAATTATTGAAAAGAGTCGCGAAATTGATGGCGCTATCCTTACTAAATATATACCTCAGGGGTACTCGTCCGATCTGCCGGTTTTGTACAAAGGCGAAGACGCCTCCAGATTCAATGAACGGGAGTTACTGTATAAGGTCCTTTTCGACATGAAAAAGGACATGAATGACCTTAAGCAGTTGGTTAAGAATATGATTCAAAAGGATGATGACGTCAGCGCTAATCTGGGTGAAAACACTCATCTGATCACTCGACTGTACAAGGATTTTGAGGTGGGCAAAGAAACGTCCCAACCTGTTATTATGCACCAGTCCGATAACAGGTTCAATATGCCCGAACCAATTGAGGAACATGAAGAGGTTGAAGAATCTCTCTCGCTCGAAAAAAAGGAAATTGATTTTATCAAAAGGGCGCTCGCAAGGCACGACAATAGAAGAAAAGACGCCGCAAGGGAACTGGGTATTTCGGAGCGCACCTTATACAGAAAAATCAAAGAATATGGCATTGAATAAAACTTTGCTTCTAAGCAGGTCATGGTATCTTTATATTTCCCTGGCACTGTTGCTCGTAATGCCTGCCTGTAGGGTTAGTTACTCATTTACCGGAGCCTCAATATCTTCCAGTGTGCGAACGGTTACGATTCTTTATTTGCCGAATAATGCCGGTTTGGTTGTTCCCACATTATCGAGAACCATAACCGACGCTCTGAAAGACTATTTTACTTCACAAACTAATCTGGTTCTGGTTGACCGTAATGGCGACCTTTTGCTCGATGGCGCTATCACTCAGTATTCTGTTGTGCCTGTCGCAATCCAGGGTAATGAAACCGCAGCCATGAACCGGTTGACTGTTGTAGTTAATATAAAGTTTACCAATAAAACAGATCCTAAACAAACCTGGGAATCTTCCTTTTCAAGGTATCAGGATTATTCAAGCAGCTACAACCTTTCTTCAGTTCAGGACGGATTGATCAGGGAGATTACCGATCAACTTGTTCAGGATATATTTAATAAAGCAGTTGTAAACTGGTAACAAAATCAAAAACCTTTTAAGCGATGAATCGTCAGCAGTTTGCGGAGTTTATCAGAAATCCTGAATTGACCGATTCTTCCAGTATTCCAATGTTCGAAGACCTTGTTGAACGATACCCGTTTTGCCAGATCGCTCAACTGTTATATGCGTTCAATCTAAACAGGGCAGATAACCTAAGATATCCTGTTCAATTAAAAATTGCAGCCGCTTATGCCGGCGATCGCATGGTATTAAAGGCGTTGATTGAATCGGCTCGGCAGGAGGTTGAATTGCAATCAGGCGAACCTGTTTCGCCTCAGTCCAACGTAAATGAAAGTCAGGAACCTCAAAGGGTTGTAACATGGGAGTTTACCCCGCCCGTTTCAAAGGTTAAACCACTTTTGGCTGCGATTGAAAGTGGTTCGTATGACAGGATGACGCATGAGGAATTGCTTGCCATTGTCAGGAAACGGTTGGCAGAGATCAAATCAGCCGGTCGGCGCGAAAGTAGTCCGAAACAGGAAAATGACGATACAACGGGGGTGATTTCTCCCATTGCAGGCAGTTCTTCCAACGCTTCCAAAAAAGCGTTGATCGAAAAATTCATCAGAGAAGAACCCAGGATATCAAAGCCTCAGGCAACTTTTTTTAATCCTACCGATAGCGCAATACGTAGCAATTATGATGATGAAGATATTGTAAGCGAAACCCTGGCACAATTGTATGCCGAACAGGGCAATATTCCGAAAGCCATTCATATTTATCAAAAATTATCTTTGCTGAATCAGGAAAAAAGTCGTTACTTTGCAGCCCAGATTGAAAAACTAAGTTCAAACTAAGCGTTTAATCAATTAATAATTCTCAATTCTCCAAATGCAATGGGTTTCTACATTCTAATTTCTGTTCTTATTCTGATTGTCTGTGTTTTGATGATCCTGGTTGTTTTGGTTCAAAATTCCAAGGGCGGCGGGTTAGCTTCCAATTTTGCCTCTTCCAACCAATTTATGGGCGTTCGTAAAACGGCTGATTTTCTTGAGAAAGCAACCTGGTCGCTTGCAGTTTCACTTCTTGTGCTAAGCCTCTTTTCGATTTTCGTAATACCAAAAAATCAGGGTAAGGCAGAAACTACTCAAAGCGCTATTCAGAAACAGATAGACGAAAGCAAAACCGCTCCAATTCAGGATTTTCAGGCGCCGCCTGCCCCGAAAAAATAATCAGGATTATCCGGTTGAGGATTTGTCAGTGTCAGATTGTCAGTACAATCTGACATTTTTATTTTTCTGACATCGTGAACTGAAAAAATGTCCCAAATCATATTGCTTAATCCCTTTGGCATAATTTATGACTAATCAGGGAAAACCTCATAAAGGTTATATTTAGTAATGTTTAACTTAAAAATTATAACGTAAAATGGCAAAAGTGAATATTAAACCGTTGGCCGACCGTGTATTGGTTGAACCAGCAGCGGCTGAAGAGAAAACAGCAGGTGGAATTATCATTCCGGATACCGCAAAAGAAAAACCCCAAAAAGGGACTGTTGTTGCAGTTGGACCTGGCAAAAAGGACGAGCCTATGACCGTTGCAATTGGCGACAATGTACTTTATGGCAAATATGCCGGCACAGAAATCACAATTGATGGCGTGAATTACCTTATTATGCGAGAATCAGATATCGTTGCTGTAGTCTGACCAATATCAAACATGAAGAAATAACTGAAAACAATTTTTAAAATTTTAAGAAATGGCAAAAGATATTATTTTTAGTATAAAAGCGAGAGAGGCTTTAAAAAAAGGCGTTGACGAATTGTCGAATGCCGTAAAAGTTACGCTTGGTCCCAAAGGTCGTAATGTTATCATTGATAAATCCTATGGTTCTCCTATTGTTACCAAGGATGGCGTTACTGTGGCAAAAGAAATCGAACTGAGAGATGGCGTTGAAAATATGGGCGCACAGATGGTGAAGGAAGTTGCTTCAAAAACCAGCGATCTGGCTGGCGACGGTACAACCACTGCAACAGTTTTGGCACAGGCAATTTTTACCACCGGTTTAAAAAATGTAACCGCCGGCGCAAACCAAATGGATTTGAAACGCGGTATTGATAAAGCTGTTACAGAGGTTATTAAATCTCTTAAAGCTCAAACCAAACAGGTTGGCGACAGTATGGATAAAATCGAACAGGTTGCTTCAATTTCGGCTAACAATGACAGTTTCATCGGTAAAATGATTGCCGAAGCTATGGGCAAGGTGAAAAAAGAGGGCGTAATTACCATTGAAGAGGCAAAAGGCATTGAAACTACCGTGAAGGTTGTTGAAGGTATGCAATTCGACCGCGGATATATCAGCCCCTATTTTGTGACCGATACCGAAAAAATGGAAGTTGTTTACGAAACTCCTTATATCCTGATCTATGAAAAGAAAGTCAGTATTATGAAGGATCTTCTTCCTGTGTTGGAAAAAGTTGTTCAAACAGGTCGTCCACTGATTATCATCAGCGAAGATGTTGAAGGCGAAGCTCTTGCTACTCTCGTGGTGAATAAAATTCGTGGCACACTGAAAGTTGCAGCGGTAAAAGCTCCAGGTTTTGGCGACCGTCGCAAGGAAATGCTTGAGGATATTGCCATTCTTACAGGCGGTACAGTAATTAGCGAAGAAAAAGGATTTAAACTGGAAGACGCTACTTTGCAGTATCTCGGACAGGCTGAAAAGATGACCATTGACAAGGATAATACAACAATTATCAATGGCAGCGGTAAAAAAGATGATATCAAATCCCGTATCAACCAAATCAAAGCTCAGATCGAAAAAACAACTTCTGATTACGATCGTGAAAAATTACAGGAGCGTCTGGCGAAATTAGCCGGAGGCGTTGCTGTTATTTATGTTGGCGCCGCTTCTGAAATTGAAATGAAAGAGAAGAAAGACCGTTTCGAAGATGCGCTGCACGCAACACGCGCCGCCATTGAGGAAGGAATTATCCCTGGTGGTGGAGTCGCTTATCTCCGCGCTCAGAAAATTATTGAAAACATGAAAGGCTCTAACGAAGACGAAACAACTGGTATTGCCATTGTAAAGCGCGCTCTCGAAGAACCGCTGCGTCAGATTGTTGAAAATGCAGGTCTCGAAGGATCGGTTGTTGTCCAGAAAGTAAAAGAAGGAACCGACGATTTTGGTTTCAATGCGCGTACCGATGAATATGAAAACCTCTATCAGGCCGGCGTAATTGACCCAACCAAAGTTGCGCGTATCGCCCTTGAGAACGCAGCTTCAATCGCAAGCATGCTGCTTACCACCGAATGTGTTCTGGTTACCCATAAAGAAGAAAAACCGGCAATGCCCCCAATGAATCCGGGCATGGGCGGAATGGGTGATATGTACTAACCGTTGGCAATTTTGTTTATAAAAAGCCCTGAGTAATCGGGGCTTTTTCATTTAAAATGCCTAATATTGTCTGCCTTAAATTAATAGATATGAAATATTCGTTTTTTCCAATACTAATGGTTGTAGCCCTGCTTCTCGGAAACCATTGTGGTTTAGCCCAGCCACAGCAAACGGCGACTAACCTGCCAATAGATCCTGATACAAAAAAAATAATGTACAGAGCGGTTGTCGAGGAGCCGGGAACTCCGGTTTATTTGTACGACAAAGCCATTGGCTGGTTTGGATACTACTACCTTACCCCCCAATCGGTATATTCTGTTCAGGATAAAGTAAATGGAAAGATAGAAGGTTTTGGAAGAATGAAAATATATTATCAGGATGAACAGGCAGGAATAAGGCGCGACGCAGGTCAGGTTAGTTACCAGATCAAACTTGAACTTAAAGAGAACAAATACAGGTTTACACTTACCGATTTTAACCTGAAAGGCGCTTCAAGGTTTCCTATCGAAAAATGGATGAATAAATCAGATCAGTCATATAATACAAATTGGGATTCCTACCTTTACCAGGTTGACACCACCATGCAGCGATTAATTTCTACATTGAAAGAAAAAATGAAACCTACGGTGATTAAGAAAGATGAATGGTGATTCCTTCCCGGATATCAGGTCGTTAACCAGGGAAGATATCCAACAGTTTTTTGTTCTTAACGGTGAAAAGAAATTCAGGGCTGACCAGTTATATGAATGGCTCTGGAAGAGATCATGCCTTTCGTTTGATGCAATGACAAACTTCTCTCGTCCTTTGCAACAATTGTTACGGAATCATTTTACATTTCATACCGCTGTAGCCGAAGTTCGTCAGCAGAGCGCAGACGGAACTGTAAAGGCTGCATTCAGATTGCATGACGGTTTACTTGTAGAAGGGGTTCTGATACCTTCGGGAAATCGCGCCACAGTTTGTATTTCATCGCAGGTTGGCTGTTCGCTGGGATGTAAGTTTTGCGCCTCAGGGCAGCTTGGTTTCTCCCGGAATCTGACCGCCGGCGAAATCGTTGACCAAATCACCGGAATCCGGAAATCGGATACCGCCGGTTTATCTCCATTGTCAAACATAGTTTTTATGGGCATGGGCGAGCCTTTTCTGAATTATTCAAATGTACGCAAGGCAATTGAAATGATAACCTCCGCAGATGGACTTGGAATGTCGCCACAACGAATTACAGTTTCCAGCGTCGGAATCCCGAAAATGATCCGCCTTATGGCTGATGATAATCCAAAATATCATTTTGCCCTCTCGTTGCATGCTGCAAACGATGATAAGCGGGACAAAATCATTCCATTTAACCTGAAAAGTCCGCTCCGGGAGATCATTGAAGCATTGAAATATTATCAGCAGAAAACAGGAAAACGAATCACAATCGAATATATTCTTTTCCATAAATTTAATGATTCTGTTGCCGATGCAAAAGAGCTGGCAGTTTTTTGCCGAAATTTTCCTGTGAAGATCAATATTATTGAGTATAATACCGTTGATCATTCCGACTTCGAAAAATCTACGCCGGAGAATACCGCTAAATTTGTGGCATTCCTCGAAAGCCGGAATCTGATTGTTAATGTCAGGCAAAGCCGGGGAAAAGATATTGACGCCGCTTGTGGACAGTTGGCGGGAAAAAATAATAATTGAGACCACTCTGAATTGCCACGACCTTCAGGTCGTGGTAATTAATATCCCATTACTTGAAAAACATTTATTATGAAAGAGACTTCTTTTGAGATTCAGGGTAATATTCTTGATGTTGTTGGCTCCCGGATTTTTAAGGGAACTGTAGTCGTTCGGGATGGAATTATAACAGCAATCAGGGAAGAGCAGGTAGAGGCTGACGGATATATTCTTCCAGGGCTGATTGACTCCCATATTCACATCGAAAGCTCTATGTTGATTCCATCGGAATTTGCGCGGCTTGCCGTGATACACGGAACGGTTGGTTCTGTTTCGGATCCACATGAAGTCGCCAATATTCTTGGAATTCCGGGCGTCAGGTTCATGATTGAAAACGGAATGAAAACGCCGTTTAAATTTAATTTCGGCGCGCCGTCATGCGTTCCCGCAACAGCTTTTGAAACATCAGGAGCCAGAATTGACATTGACGATGTAAAGGAACTACTTGATATGCCTGAGATTAAATATCTCTCAGAAATGATGAACTTTCCGGGCGTTCTTTATGATGATCCTGAAGTGGCAGCCAAGATTGATCTTGCAATAAAAGCCGGTAAACCTATTGATGGTCATGCTCCCGGCGTAACGGGAACTCAAGCTGAAAAGTATATAAATGCGGGCATATCAACAGATCATGAATGTTTTACCATAGAAGAAGCTTACGAAAAAATCAAATACGGAATGCACATTCTGATTCGTGAGGGAAGCGCGGCAAAAAATTTTGAAACACTATTTCCGCTTATTGACGAGTATCCCGGCAGGGTGATGCTTTGTTCAGACGATAAACATCCGAATGATCTTGTGAACGGGCATATTAACCTCGTGGTTAAACGCGCCATTGAAAAGGGGCTTAACGTTATGAACATTATCAGATGCTGCACCCTGAATCCGGTTAGGCATTATAATCTCGACATAGGATTGCTGCAGCCCGGAGACCCAGCCGATTTTATTCTGATTGATAACCTTTCCGAATTCAATGTTCTCAAAACTTACATTGATGGGGTAATGGTTGCTGAAAACGGAAAAACTTATATTCATTCTTTTCCCGCGCCATTGCTCAACAATTTTAATATTTCTAAAATTGATCCCGAAGATATCAGGATAAAAAATGAAGGCGGCAATATCAGGATTCAGAAAGCGCTTGACGGACAGTTGATCACCCAAACTTTGATTGAAAAGCCAGTCATCAATAATGAAGGATATGTAGTAAGCGATACTTCGCGGGATATTTTGAAACTAATTGTGATAAACCGGTATCAAAAAGCAACTCCTGCAATAGGTTTTATTAATAATTTCGGGTTAAAGCAGGGCGCAATTGCCTCGTGCGTTGCACACGACAGTCATAATATTGTTGCTGTGGGCGTCGACGATGATTCAATAACTCAGGCTATAAATATGATTATTGAATCAAAAGGAGGGATTTCGCTTGTTAACGGTGAGGAGAAAATGTTGCTTCCTTTGCCGATAGCCGGAATCATGGCTGATATTGATGGCTTTATTGTTGCTGAACAATACGACAGGATGGATCAGAAAATCAAAGAAATGGGGTCGCCATTATCGGCTCCTTACATGACGCTTTCTTTCATGGCTTTGCTTGTAATCCCGGAAATTAAACTCAGCGACAAAGGAATATTTGATGGGAAAAGGTTCATTTTTACAAGTCTTTTCGAAAAATAAAATAAGATATTCCCGAGCTTGAAATTGGCGATTAAAATGTCGATCTTTATCTTGTTTGCAGTATAATAAACGTTAAAAATAGGATCAACAATAAAAAGAACATGGTAAAACTTGATTTTGAGCATAGGCAGGCAGGACATTGTGAAAGCGGCGTAACCCGTAACCTGCTTAATTATTATCATTTTAACATTACTGAACCTATGGCATTCGGAATTGGCGCCGGACTGTTTTTCAGTTACCTGCCATTCCTGAAAATGCAACATGCTCCTACAACCTCTTTCAGGGTGTGGCCCGGACAGGTTTTTGATCGCGCCACGAAAGAACTTGGCGTTAAAACTGCCATTCATACATTCCGAAATCCCAAGGATTCGATGGATAAACTCAACGAAGCGCTTGAACAGGGGTATCCGGTCGGACTTCAGGTTGGAACCTTTCACCTTCCATTTTTCCCTCCCGAATACCGAATGCATTACAACATGCACAACATGATTGTTTACGGTTACGACAACGGAACTTATTTTATCAGCGACACTTTGATGGAGCATCTGGTGGAAATTTCATACAATGACCTTGCAAGAGTTCGGTTTGCAAAAGGCGCTTTTGCACCGCAGGGTAGGATGTATTACCCTACTTTCGTTCCTAAGGATATTGACATAAAACCAGCCATTATCAAAGGTATCAGAAAAACTGCCAACAACATGGTGGGCGTTCCTTTTCCGCTTATCGGGGTTAAAGGAATTCGCTGGCTCGCCAGCCGGATGCGTAGATGGGAGAAAAACCTGGGTCCCGAAAAAGCATCATATTATCTCGGACAGGTTTTGCGCATGGAAGAGGAGGTTGGCACTGCCGGCGCAGGATTCCGTTTTATCTATGGCTCATTTCTTAATGAAGCCGCCGATGTTCTAAAGAAAGATTGGTTGCGCGATGTTTCATTTGAGATGGGTGAGACTGCAAATAAATGGCGTGAATTTTCATACTTTGGTTCGCGCAATTGTAAAAAACGGGGAAAGCCTGAGCAATCTTATGATTTTCTGGCAGATATACTGCTTGACGTGGCGGACAGAGAAGAGAAAATATTTAAAAAACTGATTAAGATTCGGTAAAATGGAAGAAAATCAAAACCCTGTTTATAAAAACAAGGATTACGGACAGTACCGTGAAATGCTCTATTCTTACAAGGATGGCGGGAATTTTGATAAAACGGTAGGATACCATAACGAGCCCGATAGG
>JAPLDO010000244.1 GCA_026391715.1 Bacteroidota bacterium | reverse complement strand
GCAAACTTACGACATTTATTTAATCAAACGAATTTTATGGATAGAATCACCATTCTATGGGTTGATGATGAAATTGACCTGATGAAACCGCATATTATTTTTTTAAAGGAAAAGGGATACGATGTACTTACGATAAATAATGGGCAGGATGCTATTGAAATGATTAAGGCAAAACCCTTCGATATTGTTTTTCTTGACGAGCAGATGCCAGGAATTTCCGGGATAGAAACGTTGGCAAGGATTAAGGAAATCCAATCTTCCCTCCCCGTTGTTATGATTACAAAAAGCGAGGAGGAAAGCATCATGGAGGATGCCATCGGCTCAAGCATTGCCGATTACCTTATTAAACCCGTTAAACCGAATCAGATTCTTCTTTGTCTGAAGAAAAATCTTGAAAATAAAAAGCTGGTCAGTGAAAAAACCACTCACCAATACCAGCAGGAATTCAGAAACATCGGCATGGAGATAAGCGCCCGATTGAATTTTGAGGAATGGAAGGAGGTTTATAAGAAACTGATCTTCTGGGAATTAAAATTGGGACAATTGTCTGATGACGGCATGAATCAGATACTCGAAATGCAGAAGAATGAAGCCAATCAGATGTTCTGTAAATTTATTGAAAGGAATTATACCGACTGGATTGCAGGCAAGTCGCAAGAAAAACCGATTCAGTCGCATACTCTGGTAAAGGAGAAGGTTTTTCCATTACTCAATGACCATAAACCAACCTTTGTCATTTTGATTGACAACCTTCGGTTTGATCAGTGGAAAGTTCTTCAGCCGGTTCTCGAAGACTATTTCAGGGTTGAGAAGGAGGAGATTTACTATAGCATTCTGCCTTCTGTTACTCAATATTCCCGAAATTCGCTTTTTGCGGGACTTCTTCCAACCGAAATAGAACGAAAGTATCCGAAATTATGGATCAATGAAGATGAGGAAGGTCCTAAAAATAACTACGAAAGCGAGTTGCTTGGCGAACTTTTGAAACGTTATGGACATGACGTCAAGTATTCCTATTACAAGGTTCTTAACCAGTCTTATGGAAAGAAACTGGTAGAACTTATGCCGAATCTGATGGTCAACAAGCTGAATTTTATTGTTTACAACTTTGTTGACATGCTTTCTCATGCACGCACTGAGATGGAGATCATCAGGGAGCTGGCAGATGATGAAAAGGCATACCGTTCGCTTACCTTGAGCTGGTTCAATCATTCGCCGCTGCTTGAAATTCTCAGATACCTTTCAGAAAAAGACGTAAATGTTGCAATTACCACTGATCACGGCTCTATCAGGGTTGATAATCCGGTGAAAATTCTGGGCGACAGGAATACAAATACCAACTTACGTTACAAAACCGGCAGGGCTTTAAAGTATGAACAGAATGAGGTTTTTGAGGTTCGTAATCCTGCTGATATATTCTTACCCAAATCGCATGTGAATGCCTCCTTTGTTTTTTGCCGTAAAAATGATTTTTTTGCATATCCCAATAACTATAACCATTACGCAAACTACTACAAAAACACTTTCCAGCATGGCGGTATCTCGATGGAGGAGATTTTGATTCCTTTTATCACTCTTAAGCCAAAATAAAATTTTAGAAATCGCCAACCTTGAAATGTATCATAAAATCGGAATCAGAACTTCCGGTAGCGGCAATTGAACTGTTAAACTCCTACCCGGATGTTCGGATTTTTGCCCTTTATGGAAGCATGGGCGCGGGAAAAACCACGTTTATCAAGGCAATATGTCAGGAATTGGGCGTTGCCGATATTGTCCAAAGCCCAACCTTTTCTATTATCAACGAATATAAAACCGTTTATGGCGAATCCATCTTTCATTTCGATTTTTACCGAATAAAAAAAACCGATGAGGCGTTCGATATTGGTTATGAAGACTATTTTTATTCTGGGCGCTACTGCTTTCTGGAGTGGCCGGAACTGATAGAATCATTACTTCCCACGGAAACAATCCGTGTCAGAATCAGCGGGGAAACAGAAAGGGTAATTGAAACATGATGCAAACCAATGACAGACTAAGAACAAAAGAGGAATTCTTATCAGAGAGCAATAAAATTAAGCCATGATTAACCATTTTTTCCGATCTTTGGCAAATATTTGCAACACCTGCCAAATGTCTTCAAAACCCATCATTATTTTATTGCTGATTTTGCTGCAAACTTTGTTTTCCTGCCAGAGTGATAATTCAAAAACAAATAGTGTCCTACCGGTTATTGGGCACAAAGTATTTGACCATAGTTTTGACGCAATGCTTCAGGCCTTGCATTTACTTCAGAATGACCCCTTGCTCCAAAATGCCTCGCTTGGGTACCTAATCGTGGATGTTACAACAAAAGATCCTGTAATCGTTGCCGATTATCATTCCAAACAACTTATGATGCCGGCTTCAACCTTAAAAATATTCGTTACTGCTGCCGCATTGGAGTTTTTCGGCAAACCAGTTTTCCCTGAAGTTACCATTACCAACCAGATGAGCGTCAACTGGCGTTCATCAAAACTACTTCGTAAAATCGGAGGAAAAGTTTACAACAAAGCCACTACCGAGTCGGGCGTTCAGGCTATACTGGATTTCTGGCAAACAAAAGGCGTTGATACAGAGGGAATGAACTTTTACGATGGAAACGGACTCTCAAGAAACAATGCCATCTCTCCCAAACAACTTGTTGATGCACTTTACGCAATGCGCGCTTCTCCATATTTTGAAGTATTTCTGGAATCTCTTCCGCTCGCAGGTCTCACAGGAACTCTTCACCGCGCTATGAAAGGCAGCGCCGCTGTTGGACGAATCAGGGCAAAAACAGGAACCATAAACAATGTGAAAAGTTTTGCAGGTTACATAAATACAGTAACCGGTCGGAAACTTGTATTTTCACTGATTGTGAATAATTTCGATTGCCGTGTAAAGCTGATGAAAAAGAAACTGGAGTCGGTAATGATAAGGATGGCGGAAGTTTAAACACCAAGGTACCGAGGTAGCGAAATAAAGGTGGTTAAACAAATGATTGTAGTTCATAAAGTTTCCTGTAAACGCCATTCTTCTCAAGTAAATCATTGTGTGTTCCACGTTCGATAAGTATTCCGGCTTGCATGACAATGATTTCATCTGCAAATTGAATAGTTGAAAGCCGGTGTGCAATTACAATCGAAGTTCGGTTTCTCATAAGATTTTCCAAAGCCTGCTGAACAAGGCGTTCCGATTCAGTATCCAAAGCTGAAGTGGCTTCGTCGAGAATAAGAATTGGCGGATTCCTCAGAACAGCGCGCGCAATACTCAGCCTCTGGCGCTGCCCTCCGGAGAGTTTTGTTCCGCGGTCGCCAATGTTGGTATAGTATCCAAGCGGCATTTTTTCAACAAATTCATGAGCGTTGGCAACCCTGGAGGCGGCAATAACGGCTTCTTCACTTACGTTCTCCATGCCAAAGGAGATATTGTTGAAAACAGTGTCGTTGAACAGAATAGTTTCCTGCGAAACAATTCCCATCAAACCTCGTACATTGTGGATAATCATGTCGCGGATATCAATGCCATCAATGAAAATTCCACCCTCAATACAATCGTAAAACCGGGGCAGGAGATCAACAAGCGTTGATTTTCCTCCACCCGACGGACCTACAACAGCAATAGTTCGTCCTTTTGGAATAATCAGGTTAATATTTTTCAGTACAGGTTCTATCGCATAAGCAAAACTGACATTCCTGTACTCAATGTCTGATAAAAATTCAGTTTTCTCTAAAGCATCAGATTTTTCTTCGATCACCTCCGGTTCTGAAAGAATGTGTTCAATACGGTCAACAGAAGCGGCGCCTTTCTGGATGTTGTAATAAGCCTGAGTGATTGCCTTTGCAGGAGGCATTAACTGAGAAAATATTCCAAGATAAACGAGAAATGCTGCGGCGTCAAGGAAATTGCCAGGAGTAAAAACCAGTTTCCCGCCATACCAAAGTACAATAGTAACCACACAGGCGCTGAGAAATTCACTCAGCGGCGACGCCAGATCACGCTTCCTGTACAACCTTATCATCAGTCGGTTATAATCATTATTGGTTGTTCTGAACCGATTGTTGGCAAAATCAATAGCATTGAACGCTTTTATGATTCGCAGACCGGAAATTGTCTCTTCAATCATAGATAATATTATACCCATCCTTAACTGACCTTTATCGGAGGTGCGTTTGAGGCTTTTTCCAATTCTGCCGATAATTAAACCACTTACAGGGAGCAAAACAAGAACGAAAACCGTTAACGACGGACTTATAACAAAAAGAGTGATAAGATAGGTTATCATTGTTATAGGATCGCGGAACGCCATCTCCAGCGAACTCATAATTGACCATTCAACCTCCTGCACATCGGTTGTCATCCGGGCAATGATATCCCCCTTGCGTTTTTCATTAAAATAGGACAACGGAAGGATCAATATTTTTAAATAGAGGTCATTCCGCAAATCTTTTACGACGCCATTCCTAACTACAGCAAGAAAATACATTGCGAGATACCGGAAAAGGTTTCTCAAAAAATAGAGGACGATAATAATAATTCCAATGTAAACAAGCATTTTTTCATTGCCGTATTTTTCGAGCAGATTGCCGGTGTAATAATAGAAATTATCGCGCAGCGCATTTAGTTCCAATTTTAAAGGCGGCGCTGAATGCGGTACTTCAATCTGGTGAAAAAGCATTTGAAGCACAGGGATGAATAATCCGAAGGATGCAAGGGAAAAAAGAACCGAAAGAATGTTAAAAACAACATTTAAAACAGCGTAAACCCAATAGGGTCCAGCATATCGTAAAATTTTGAAAAATCTTTTCATTGGTGCAAATATAGTAGAATCAGGCGAATTTTTTCAGGGCGTTCTTAAAATCACCACATAATTATAAATGTAAATAGTTATCTTTGTTGCAAATTACAAGACATGAAAAAGATATTTGCAATTATATGCCTGATTTCGGTTATCCTCAGCGGCGTCTCCTGTAGCAAAAAGGAGTCGGCTCCTTCTGCAACTGTTCTTACCTTCAACAGCCTTGCCGCCGTTGATACGGTTATAAAAGTGAACGACATAACAACCATTACCGCTAATGCCATAGGCGACGGCGTCACCTATAAATGGTCGGCAACTTACGGCACATTTATTGGCAGTGGCGCTCAGGTTCAATGGACTGTTTGTCACGAAGCAAAATTTACAATTACCTGTGAGGTTACCGACCAAAACAATAACTCTCAAACGAAACAAATTGTTATCAGGTCGCATAATTAGCAGAGTTCTGCTGTTTTTTTTCGCGATAAGTTTAACTTTCCCAGGATTCTCCTATTCACAGTGCTGTTCAACCGGAAGTCCGGTAGGAGCTTCTGTATATGTTGGAGTTCTCGGAAAAAATTATCTGCGCGCCATAGCCTACTACCGTCGCAGCTATTCCGACACTTACTACCAAGGGGCGCAGAAAACGAGCGAAACCGTTCAGCTTTCAAATTCGAGCTTCAATTTTTCAGGCGTCGCCATTGCTTATGGCGTCACAAAACGCCTGACCATAGAGACCGACGCAGGATATTATTTCGATAAGACGCAGAACTTCATTAATCCCAAAGTTCCCCAAACCAAAGGCTATGGTTTGTCGAATGGAAGCGTGACAGTAAAATACGGCGCATTCATCAAGCCGGCTTCGCAGGTTGAGATCACTGCCGGAGCTGGATTTCGCTATCCTTTTAGCGCAAAGCCACAGGTAATTGATGGAGTTCAACTCAACCGCGACGTGCAGCCTTCTACAAACGCCTTCGGCGCCTCGGCAATGTTATTTCTGAATAAAGGATTCCCTGCGATTACGCTGAGGCTCTTTTCCATCAACCGTTATGATTATAATTTCCGCGACAGAAGCGACTATAAATACGGTAACATCCTGCTCAACTCTGTTTTTGTTTCAAAGAAAATCGTGAAGTATTTTTTCGGAATTATCCAGGTTAGAAACGAATGGAAAACCAACGATCAGGATTTTGCCAATCCCAATAATTATGGCGGCGACAAGGTTATCAATTCGGGATTTCAGATAGTTACTGTTTCACCGCAACTTAGTTACAGCATTGCAGGAAAATGGAACCTTACCGTTCTTTGCGACATTCCTGTTTACAAATATTATAATGGGAAACAGATGACCCCGCAATATTCCTTCGCGGTGAGCCTCACGCGCGATTTCTACCTCGGAGGGAAGCAGCCAAAAATTGATCCTGGAATTGTTAAATAATCACTCTGCATCAAGAAATTCTTCTGCATCATTGTAAGCCTCCACTTTTCTCCCAAACAAGACGAGTATTTTACCTGTGACCAGCCCGGCAAGAAATGCAACAGCGATGGTGATTAGTATCCCTAAGAGCTGGTTTTCCATCTGCAAACCTTTGATTACAAACAAAGCCGCCATGCCGCCCATTAAGCCGGGAAGCCCGTGAAGGTTGGTGACTCCGCATGTATCAATGAGCTTCATCAGCTTCTGTTGTTTCGATTGAATTACTGCAAATCCAAAGGTTGACAATCCACCGGCCAACATACCGATAATCACTGCAGTTGTGTGGCTTGCATGAGCGCATGTTGAACCGATTGCAACTCCACCGGCAAGGGCGGCATTAGCGATATCGGCAATGCTGATCTTTTTTCTGATCGCAACAGAAACTAAATAAGTGATTATAGTCGAACCGCAAAGCGCCAGTATCACGTTTACAATGGTGTGAGGCATTAGAGCGGGCGGTACAAGCGCCGCGCAGAAACTTGGCCAGAAAATCCACAGCGCCATGCTGCCCAACATGGAGTACCGATCGCTTGTGGCGTCGGTTTCAATGGTCTTTTCAAATTCCTGTCTGGTGGTCATAGTGAGCGCAACACCAAGCCCGAAAATCGCGCCAAAGGCATGTATCACTATGGATCCTCCCGTATCAACCACCGATCCTGCCTGTAAAAGGCCAAGTCCTCCGTTCAATACAATCCATTCGTTAAAAATGTAAAAGGGTATAAAAAGAAGTCCAAGTATAACATACTGATGCAACTTCAGCCGCCCCAGAACGGCGCCTGCGGCAATAAGTAAACTTGCTGCGCCAAATTCCGCAAGGATCAGCCGTTTTATCTCCCCGTCCTCATTGCCAGGCATAAAACTATTCATCAGCATATACAACGGCAGGGAAGTACTTACAAGCAGAAATGTCGCCGTTAAAGCGGAACGCCCGTATTTTCTTACAAAGACCATTAAAAAACCAAAACCGATCAGCAGCATTGCCATGATATGAATAGCGCGGTTATATTGCTGATCGTCGCTAATGGCAGAGGGAAGGTTGTCAGCCACAGTTTCTGCGGCGGAAGCGAGAATTGGCAACCCGGCGATCATCACCAGAAGAGCCATCAGGGAAAGACTTTTTTGTAATTTCATGGTGTAATTTATTTATGAGTTCATTTTTCTAAAAAACCGCAAAAGTATTGTTATTTAATTCACCATGCAAAAATTAAGACCCCTTTTCGTCCTTCGTCCTTCGTCCTTCGTCCCTCGTCCTTCGCCCCACCATTTCCCGCATCTGCAAAAAATAATGTACCTTTGCTTCATGGAATCAACTCGTCAGCAAAAAATCTCCCGACTGATCCAGAAGGATCTGGGGATAATTTTTCAGCAGGAAAGCCGCAACCTTTTTGAAGGCGCCCTTATCACTGTGACCAAGGTGCAGGTAAGCAAAGACCTCGCCATCGCCAAAGTTTATCTAAGCCTTTTCATCACTACCGACAAAAAGGCTTTGCTTGATAAAATCAGGCGACATGGCCGTGAAATCCGCCACCATCTTGTTCAACTGGTTCATCAACAATTACGAGTTATGCCGGAGCTTCATTTTTTTATGGACGATTCGCTGGATTATATCGAAAATATTGATCAGTTGTTGAAATGAAATGGGGAAAAAATGAGTTTCAGGTTCCAGGTTCCAGGTTCCAGATTCCAAATCAATTTTATAATTTTAACGTTCCTTCATGCAGTATGATCCGATAAAAAAATCCTTAGGGCAGGTTTTCAACAAAACCCCGTTTCTAAGAATATTGTTTTATAAATTACTGGATTTGTTACTATTACGATCATGGCACATCCGTAAAGAAATCAGGCGGTGGGCTTCTGAGACCATAACAGTTAACCCGGATGCAATGAAATATATCCTTGACGCCGGATCGGGATTCGGGCAATATACCTATTTCCTTACAAATTTGAATAAGCATTGGTTTGTTGATGCGGTTGACGTAAAGGATGAGCAGATAGAAGACTGTAACAACTTCTTTACCCGCATAAACAGGAAAAATGTCCTGTTCGAAAAGGCAGACCTTACATGTTTTTCAAAACCCGACAGGTTTGATTTGGTTTTATCTGTTGATGTGATGGAGCACATTACAGATGATGAACTGGTTTTTCGGAATTTCTATGATTCCCTGACCCAGCGAGGGATGTTGCTAATATCAACCCCTTCGGATCAGGGCGGTTCCGATGTGCATGATCACAATGAGGAAGGATCGTTTATTGATGAACATGTTCGCGATGGATACAACATCAATGATATCCAAATGAAACTGAAACAAGCCGGGTTTCAAAAAACAGAGGCAAAGTATTCCTATGGAGTTCCAGGCAAAATTGCCTGGAATCTTTCCATGAAATATCCGATTCTGTTACTTGACGTCTCGAAACTTTTTTTTATTTTTCTGCCATTCTATTACCTGATAACTTTTCCTATCGCATTTCTGTGTAACCGGCTTGATACAAATATGCATCATGAAACCGGAACGGGACTCATTGTAAAAGCGTGGAAGTAATTCCAATACCCCACCCCTGACCGCTCCCCAAAAAGAGAGGGGAGAAAAGCGAAACCTTGAACTTTAAACCTTGAACCTCCCCTTTTACATAGCCCGCCGCTACCTGATTTCAAAGAAATCGCACAACATAATTAACATCATTTCAGCTATTTCAATTGTTGGCGTTGCTATCGGAACTATTGCGCTGATAATCGTTTTATCTGTATTCAATGGGTTTGATAATCTTGTTGTTTCGCTCTTCAGTTCATTTAACGCTGCCATTCAGATCACGCCCAGGCACGGGAAAACTTTTAACATCAACAGCTTTCCTGTGGCAAAAATTAAACTGATTCCAGGGGTAATACACCTTGCGGAAGTTATCGAAGCAGAAGCTTTGATGAAATATAAAGACAATCAAAGCATTGTAACGATTAAAGGCGTAGGTGAAGAATATAATCGCATGACCGGACTTGACACAATGATGGCAGAAGGAGACTTCTCACTTCAGGAAGGCGATAAAGATTTTACCATTCCGGGCTATGGCGTTGCAGCAACGCTTGGAATCAACCTTCGCGATTATCTCAATCCCATTACGATTTTTATTCCTCGGCGAGACGCTTCCTTTGCAGGGGCGTTTGAGCAGGCATTCAACAGCGAGATCATTTTTCCTTCGGGTGTTTTCCAGGTACAGTATGAATTTGATATTAAATACGCCTTGCTCCCTTTACGTTTTGCAAGTAAACTTACAGGATATGAAAAAGAGCGGACTTCGGTTGAAGTCGCTGTTGGAAATATGGTCGCTTTACCAACTATTCAGAAGCAGATTGAAGACGTAGTTGGCGGCAATTTCATTGTGAAAAACCGTTTTCAGCAACAGGAGATCCTATACCAGATTATGATCTCGGAAAAGAGGTACATTTTCATGATTTTAACTCTGATCCTCATTATTGCAACATTTAATGTTATCGGAACCCTTTCGATGCTGATTCTCGATAAAAAGACGGACATCGCTGTTTTACGAAGTATGGGCGCCGACCAGCGGTTAATACGGAGAATTTTTCTTATGGAAGGAACATTAATCTCTTTAATTGGCGCAATTTCAGGACTAATAGCGGGAGCTTTTATATGCTGGTTGCAAATTCGGTACGGATTTGTACGTCTGGGAGCAGAAGATAGCAGTTTTGTTGTCAGCGCTTACCCGGTTTTGATGAAAGCTACCGATTTTTTCACCGTCTTTTTCACCGTGATGATTATAGGCCTTATGGCGGCGGTTTACCCGGTTTACAATATCAGGAAGATTGATACTACGATGGTTCGAAACGAATAGGAGCTTGCTTCGAAACGTTAAAAAACAATTGCTCGATAGGACGCAAATAATTCATGTTTGATAGCAGATAACAATGATTAACCGGATTTGCGCGGTTTTTTCTGAAATTGTGAATAATTGTAACATCTTTGTAATCTGAGTTATATATGCTTAAAACGGGATAAAACTGCGCATTTAAAAATCCCAAGTCCCAAATTCCAGCGTTCACGACGACAGAAATCCTCGCGCTTTATTTAACGCCGCTTCTATGCCGGACGGATTCTTACCGCCCGCCGTGGCAATGTGAGCCTGTCCGCCGCCGCCGCCTTGAATTTCTTTGGCAAGTTCGCGGATGATATTCCCTGCGTGGAGTTTGCGGACATTAACAAGATTTTCGGATAGCATAACAGTGAGGGTGGCTTTTCCTTCGGACTCAGTGGCAAGTACCAGAAAAAGATCAGGGATCGAGGCATTCAGCTCATAAGCAAGGCTTTTCACTGTTTCGGAATCGAGATCAACTTTGGTTGTCAGAAAATTGACGCCATTATAATGCTGAACCTTTGATGCAAACTCCTCTTTAAGCGCCTGTAATTTTAACTTGCTTAGTTCGGCTACCTGTTGTTTAAGTTCGATATTTTCATTTAGCAGGTTAGTTACGCCTTTTATCAGTTCCCTGGGGTTTTTAAGCAAATCGCTGATTTCTTCGAGCATTCTTTCGCGTGAATTCCAATATTCTTCAGCTTTACCGGCTGTTATGCCTTCGATGCGTCGGATGCCGGCAGCTATACCGCTTTCAGATATAATTTTAAATAACCCGATCTGACCGGTTGCCTGAACATGAGCGCCACCGCAGAGTTCCACTGAAAACAGAGGATCAAATACGATTACCCTGACCATGTCGCCATATTTCTCACCGAAAAGAGCCATGGCTCCCATCTCTTTCGCCTGAGCAATGGGAAGAGCGCGTTCTTCTTCCAGAAAAATGTTTTCGCGAATCTTTGTATTCACTAACGCTTCTACCTTTGCTATTTCTTCTCTGGTCATCTTCGAAAAATGCGTAAAGTCAAACCGGAAACGATTTTCGTCAACCAGCGAACCTTTTTGTTCAACATGCATTCCCAATACCCTGCGCAACGCAGCATGCATGAGGTGCGTTGCAGAGTGGTTATTTGCGGTATTTGTGCGCTTAACCTTATCAACTGATGCTGTTATTTCCTGATAGGGATTTGCGGGTATTGATTTTGCAACATGGATGATAAGTTCGTTTTCCCTGACAGTGTCAATAATGGCGATTTTTTCGTCTCCCGCAATCAGCCAGCCTTTATCGCCAACCTGACCGCCTGATTCAGCATAAAATGGGGTTTTATCGAGAACAATGTGATAAAATTCTTCACCTTTGGTTACGACTTTTCTGTAACGGGTAATTATACTTTCAGCCTGCAGCGTATCATAACCGATAAATACAGGCATTTCGGCATCTTCAACGAGGAATGTCCAGTCGGAAGTATCAACGGCGGCATCCTGTCTCGACCGTGCCTTTTGTTCTGCCATACATTTGGTAAATTCCTCCATGTCAACCGTCCAGCCGATTTCGCGCGCCATCAGTTCAGTCAGATCAATTGGGAAACCAAAGGTATCGTAGAGTTCAAAGGCGAAGGAGCCATCAATGAACGAAGGATGTAGGACGAATGACGAGGGACGAGGGACGAGGGATTGTTCATCTGTTATTCGGTGGTCAGGACTATCATTCTCTACATTCGATATTCGATATTCATCATTCGATATTCGATATTCAATAAAGGCATTAAAACGCTGTATTCCTGTAGCCAGCGTTCGTAAAAATGCCGCTTCCTCTTCCCTGATTACATTGGTAACAAGGTCTTTCTGTGCAAGAAGTTCAGGGAAAACATGTCCCATCTGATTAACCAATACCGGGATTAGTTCATGGATAAAGGGCTCTTTAAATCCAAGGAAAGCATAGCCATACCTGACTGCGCGGCGGAGAATCCTGCGAATAACATAACCTGCCTTCACATTCGAAGGCAACTGTCCGTCGGCAATGGCAAAGGCAATAGCCCTCAGATGGTCGGCAATAACCCGCATGGCTATATCGGCTTTTGCCTCTTGTCCGTATTCGCGCCCGGACATCAGGGCAATTTCCCCTATAATCGGTTGAAAAACATCGGTATCGTAGTTTGATCGTTTTCCCTGGAGTACCATGCACAAGCGCTCAAAACCCATACCTGTATCAACATGTTTTGCAGGGAGCTCAGCTAATTGTCCGTTTGCCAATCTATTATACTGGATGAATACCAGATTCCAGATTTCAACAACATGTGGATCACCTTTATTGACAAGGTCTTTTCCGGGAATTTTAGTTTTTTCAGCTTCGAGGCGAATGTCGGCATGAATTTCCGAACATGGTCCGCAGGGACCGGTATCGCCCATTTCCCAGAAGTTGTCTTTTTTTGATCCCATTATAATATGGTCTTCCGAAATATGCTTCTTCCAGAATTCATAAGCCTCACTGTCCTGTTTTAAACCTTCATGATCATCACCCTCAAAAACAGTAACATACAGACAATCTTTGTCAATTTTAAGAGTTTCGGTTAGCAGTTCCCAGCTCCAGGCAATGGCGTCTTTCTTAAAGTAATCCCCAAATGACCAGTTTCCGAGCATTTCGAACATCGTGTGATGATAGGTGTCATGACCAACTTCTTCAAGATCGTTGTGTTTTCCTGAAACTCTGAGACATTTCTGAGTATCGGCAACGCGCTTGTACTTCCCTTCCTTATTGCCGAGAAAGATATCCTTGAACTGGTTCATTCCGGCGTTGGTAAACATCAGTGTAGGATCATTTTTAACAACCATCGGCGCCGAGGGCACGATTGTATGTTGTTTGGATTGGAAAAAATCGAGAAAAGTCTGACGGATTTCAGTTGAGTTCATCTAATTGTATTATTAACAGATCATTAACAAACGCTAACAAGATTGAAAAAAGTGGAAGCGGATGCAAAGTTAATTATTTCTATTCTTGGCGGGAAGTAATCTGTTCCGGGGTGAACCCATAGCCCCTATTTCCCATGATGATTCCTCATCTTGTTCAATCCTTCCATACCTTTGATATTCATTCCTTTGGAAAGTTTTGACACAGTGGAAAGATCAATATTCCCGGTGAGGCTGAGAACGGCTACTTCGTTTTTGTCTTTCATTAACATCACCATTTCATTGATTTTTCCTGATGCGTCCTGTTTTGTCAGAAATTTAATGTTCTGACGACCTTCGTTTACCGACATAAGTTCTTTGTAGGTGGAAGATGGAAAAAGCCCTGCAAATTCATTATAAATCGAAACAGCCTTCACAATTTTTGTGGAATCAAATTCAAAGGTCAACACCTTAAGACCGGTTAGCTGCTCCATCATTTTTTTAATCTCAACCGCATTGGTATCCTTGGTTTCGCCCTGTCCTATCTGCATCATCATCTGGAAGAGCTCCTTTGAAATATTCACGGTGGTAAAACCATCCTGACTCGCATATTTGTCAAATACCTTGTCTATCGGGCTTTGGGCATTAAGATTAATGGAAACTGCAAGAAATGTAAGGCAAATTAAACTAAACATCAACTTTTTCATGGCTTTTGGGGTTTTGTGGACTCGTTGCTAAA
>JAPLDO010000246.1 GCA_026391715.1 Bacteroidota bacterium | reverse complement strand
TGCCGGAGCGACGAATTCAGCATACTCATATATCCCGGCAAATGCAGATGCAATAACCTGTTTGCTAACTTCCAACGCAACTTGTCCGTCAGGAAATCCGGCAACATCAAATATTGTAACGATGACTGTCAACCCAATTCTACCGGTGAGCGTGACTATTGCAGCCTCGGCAAATCCGGTTTGCGCGGGAACTTCGGTAACCTTCACTGCAACTCCCACCAATGGCGGAACAACGCCGGTTTATCAATGGAAGAAGGGTGGAACAAACATTGCCGGAGCAACTAATGCTACATATTCATATATACCAGCAAATGCAGATGCTATAACCTGTTTGCTTACCTCCAACGCAACTTGTCCTTCAGGGAATCCGGCAACATCAAATATTGTAACAATGACGGTCAACCCAATTCTACCGGTGAGCGTGACTATTGCAACTTCGGCAAATCCGGTTTGCGCGGGAACTTCGGTAACTTTCACGGCAACTCCCACCAATGGCGGGACAACGCCGCTTTATCAATGGAAGAAGAGCGGAACTGATATTGCCGGAGCGACAAATGCGACATATTCATATATCCCGGCGAATGCAGATGCTATAACCTGTTTGCTTACCTCCAACGCAACTTGTCCGTCAGGGAATCCGGCAACGTCCAATACTGTAACAATGACGGTCAACCCAATTCTGCCGGTTAGCGTGACTATAAGCGCATCAGCCAATCCTGTAAGTAATGGAACCACTGTTATTTTTACTGCAACCCCATCTAATGGAGGTTCAACGCCATTATACCAATGGAAGGTCAACGCTATGGATGTAGGATCCAATAATGCTGTTTATTCCTATATCCCGGTTAACGGCGATGAAATCACATGTATTCTGACTTCCAACTTGGCTTGTGTTACAGGAAATCCTGCCACATCCAATACGATTGTTATGACTGTCACCGGAATTCCGATAAACACCACAGTTACCGGAACCGTGACCGGAACGGTTTGTTACAATGCAACCCAGACAATCAATGTAGCTGGAGGCGCAACTACTTTTATAGTTCAAACCGGAGGAAACGTAACCATGATTGCCGGGCAGAATATTCATTATTTTCAAGGTACGAAGGTTGATCCGGGAGGATATATGATTGGTAAAATTGCTCCCGGCGGTCCGTATTGCGGGGGGAAGACTCCTTCAATTGCTACGGTTGCCACCGGAGAAGAGGAACTTTCTTCCATTTCAGTAAAATCGGCTTTCAAAGTCTATCCTAACCCTACCACCGGAACTTTTATTGTGGAACTTACAGCAGCCAATGAATCTGAAACTAACAGGATTGAAATTTGCGGAATGAGAGGTGAAAAAATTCTATCAAAAGATTTGTCAATAGCGCGAAAGCATGAGTTTTCACTCTCAGGAATGGCTGATGGAATATATTTTATCCGGGTGATTTTCGCAAATGGCGCTGAAACAATAAAAATCATTAAACAATAGAATATTTCATTTTTGAGCCCACTCCGAAAAGCCAATAAAATAAATAAACTACTATTTGTCATATAATCCTTCATTGGACCCCACCCCCAACCCCTCCCCAAAAAGGGAGGGGAGTAACGTGCTGATCGGCATAATACCATGATTAACACATCTATTGCATATTAGCGCGGGACTCCCCCTTCCCTTTTTGGGGAAGGGGGCCGGGGGGAAGGGGTCTAAAGTCAGGGGCAATAACGTGATGATTGTAGCAATGTGGCAAAAAAAATGACTTTTCGGAGTGGGCTCATTTTTAATTATCCCGTTTTTTTTACAGATTTGATGAATTTAAAGAACTAAATAACTATCCCTTTTTCCTGAATTTAATCTGCTCAAAATATTCAATGATTTTGCGAAGGGTATCGTGAAGAAGCGTTAGATAAAGTCCGAAAGACATTAACCAGATAACCCAGAAATTGAACCAGAAGGTCTCTATTTTCCATGATCCGATTATCTTTACCGGAGCGTAAAAATGGGCGTTGCCTATGTGCGATTCCGGATCCATAAAGATTGGCTCATATTTCCTGATCAATTTCCCTTCTCCTTCAATAATTTTATTCTCAGCGCCCTTATTTTTAACAAGGTCGGCAATGTTTTCATTGTAATAATCCTGTTTAAACCGGTAAACGCCATCGTTGCCCATCACACTTTTCAGTTTTTCGTAAATGGCGTCGCTTTTCGCGGAAACTGCTGTGATTCCCGAAGAATAAAACCGACTTAATGAATCGAGGTAAATCTTTGCAGAAACTACGGTGGAGTCGTCAAACAGCGCTGGATTCAGATTCTTCAGCAACGAGAATGGTTTGCAAGCGCTTCCCTGCTGAAGCGCCGGGATTTCGTTATTAAGAATGGCAAACATATTGGCGGTTTTAGCCTGGTTTTCGCGTTTGAATAAATTCCGCGAACACTCGTCAAGTTCCGATTTCAGGGTTGGAATTACGAAAGCGGTGATGTACTTGTAGCGCGAAATTTCCTTTTCCAACGGGAAAAATGCTTTTTCGTATTCGTTGGCGCTGAATTGTTCCACTGCAAGAACCTCGAAAGTCCAGCGTGAAGTCATCATATTTCCGACAAGCGGAACATGCTCGCGCGATGAAATTGAAGGATTGAGGTAATCGAATGGAACAATGGTTCCACTCAGCAGAAGTTGCGGAACCAGAATAAACGGTATAAGGATATAGATTGCAACCACTGAATTGAGCCCGGCGGAAATATTTAAACCTACAAGATTGGCAAAGCAGGAGGTTGCAAACAGTATTAGCCAGTAGGAAAGAGTCATGCCATGAATGTCAAGGATCAGGTTTACGGCAACAACATAAAGAAAAGACTGAATACCGGAAAGCGCGAACAGCAGGATGATCTTTGAATTAATGTAACTGAACCTGCTCAGATTCAGGAATGCTTCACGTTTCAGTATTCGCCGGTCTTTGATAATCTCTTCGGCGCTTACCATCATTCCGAGGAAAAGCGAAACCACGACGCTCATAAACAGGTAAGGAACCAGGTTTCTGTTGTCGCTGAACAAATATTGATCCCCGAATTTGTATCTTGTAAGTATGGCGAGCATTGCAGCAAGGAAGGGCGCTTCGAGCAGGTTGATCAGCATGTACTGGCGATTGGTGATTTTCGACAGCAGGTTTCTTATGCTGAAAATCCTGAACTGTTTGAAAAGTCCCGGAATTTTGAAATAACTTCCCGGCGCCTCGCTTTTTGCCTCCCTGATTTCAAGTTTCGGTTGAATATGCTCCCTGAACAAATCATACCACTCTTTTGGCGTGTTCTTTCTGTTGCCTGTGAAGCGACCGTATTCATTGATAATTTTTGTTTCGGTTATCTGAAGCAATTGTTCCGGGTTCACATAGCCGCAGCTCTGGCACTCGCTTTCATCAGGATTAACATGGTTGCCGGCGCGTTTGAACCATGTAAGCGCGTCAATGGGATTCCCGTAAAAAATCGGATATCCGCCCTTATCCATGATCAACAGTTTGTCGAAAAGTTTGTAAATATCAGATGAAGGCTGATGAATATTAACAATCACAAGTCTGCCTTTCAAGGTTTGTTCCTTCAGCAGAAGCATCACCATTTCCGAATCCATTGAAGAAAGACCGCTTGTAGGTTCATCGGCAAAGAGCACCGATGGTTCGCGAATAAGTTCGAGGGCAATGTTCAGCCGTTTTCGCTGACCGCCGCTGATAAACTTGTTGATTGGATCGCCCACTGTGAGATTACGAGTTCCGATAAGATCGATATCCATCAAAACGCGCATCACCGAGCGAATGATCTTCTTTTCAGAAAAATCGCGGAAGCACAGTTTCGCATTATAATAGAGGTTCTGGAATACAGTCAGCTCTTCAATCAGCAAATCATCCTGTGGCACAAAACCAATTATCCCCTGAAGTCTAACCTTATCCTTTTCGAGGTCGTAACCATTGATTAAAATCTGACCGCTGTTGAGTTTCAGATTTCCATTAAGAACGTTTAGAAGTGTTGATTTCCCAACGCCGCTGCCTCCCATTACTCCAATCAGTTCCCCCGAAGAGGCGGTAAAACTAAACGGATGTATTCCGTTGCTACTATGTTTGAACCTGTATTCCGCCTCTTTCGCGGTAAATTCAATGCTGACTTTTTTCGACGCCTGAAGAAACCTGGCAGCCACATCGGCATAATATACTGGCGCAATTTTCAGGTTTTTCAGGATTGTTCCGTTTGAAAACACAAATGATCGGTATGGCTGCACGATATGTCCGTTGAGGAAAAGTTCATCATTTCCAAGGTACCTGCAAATCATGGTTCGTATTGAAGGAACAAAAAGAACAAACAATTTTCCGCTGAGATGTTCGCGATCCAGATACTTTTTTCCCGTAGATATTTCGTTTTTTTCACCGCTGATAATTAAAAGATGATCGGGATGTACCAGCGGACCCAATGGATCGGTGATAAATGCTACGGCGTCCGTAAATTCCTGGTCGGGGGAATTGAAGGATTCTTTAAAAATTTTCAAATAAGCGGCAAACCTTTCATCTTCGCTCGTTAACTTATCCCCATTTTCGCGGGCTAAATCATCAAGAAATTCCAGAAATTTGATAAAGACAATAGTTCGGTCTCTCGCTGTCAGTTGTTTTTTTATTCTCTGACAAATCGAATTTGTTTTTTCGAGAACATCTGAACTTTGAATTTCCGTTTCTTCCGGCTGGTGAAATAGCAGCAATTCATCAAAAAGCTTTAAATATTCGTCAAGTTCCTGATAATTCAGATGTTGACTCAGATACGATTCAAGAATTTTTCGTGAATTTTCAGAAATGCGCTTTTTTGAAGAGGCTGCGATGATGGCGAAAAGTTGCACCAGCGCCATCAGAATGGGTTCGGACATTATTAGATTGTTTTAAATTCTCTCAAATATACATTATTTCAGTTGGCAGTTTACTGTAGGCAAAAATATTTGCATCAAATGAAAAGCAAACATTTTAGCCCGCTCCGAAAAGTTGCGCCATAATTAATATTTGGCTAAAGTCCGGTATTTTAGCAACTTAAATTGCCACGACCTAAAGGTCGTGACAATTGATAATCAGATAGTAACTGGACTTTAGTCCAAATTGTTTTCCTTTCCGGAGAAGGCTCAAAAGTTATTGTTTTAGTGGTCCTTTGTGGTTTTGTATCTTTGCTTTCTTTAAAGAACAGATGATTTTATTTTGACTGATTCATAACCCTATGTATATAGAAAACAAGTCGCGGCAAATTGCTCTTATTCTTAGCGCTTCTCTCGCTGGTTTCATGGCGCTGCTCGATGGTAATATCGTGAATATCTCTCTCCCATGTATCGCACGGTATTTCCAGGTCGGAACCGGTAGCGTTGTTCAGATTATCCTCGTGTATATGGTAGTAATGGCAGGCGCTATGATTATTTTCGGCAAACTGGCAGACCAATATGGCGTTAAAAAGATTTTTATTTCCGGGTTCGTAATATTCACATTGAGTTCTCTTTTATGCGGTTTTGCCGGTTCATTAACGATGCTGCTCGCCGCCCGCGCTATTCAGGCATTGGGCGCATCCATGCTATATTCGACTGGAATTTCTCTGATCTCGCGGTTTATTCCACCTCAACGGAGGGGTTGGGCTTTTGGGATATTCTCACCAATGGTTTCACTGGGGCTGCTGGTTGGGAATCCATTGGGTGGACTGATTACCGGGTTTCTCGACTGGCATTGGATTTTCCTAATTAACGTACCGGTTGGTATTTTTGCAGTTATTCTCGCATGGAAAGCCATTCCCGGAGAGGAGAATTTTAAGTATGACGGCGCGCGGGGTCCGTTTGATTTTGCCGGGGCGCTATTGAGCTTTTCAGGACTGGCGTTACTTGTTTTTTGTATTACCCAGTCGCACAAAATTGGATGGAACAGCCCCGTCATATTCATTGGCTTTCCTGCCTCGCTACTGATTCTGGTGATGTTTGTTGTCCGCGAGCGTAAAGCGGCTGATCCAATCCTTGATCTTACCATCTTCCGCCAACGTGATTTCTCAACTGGTATGATCATCTCATTGTCGGGGTATGGGCTGATGGCAGGAAGCGGCGTATTAATGCCATTCCTTCTTACTTACATGCTGAAAATTAATGTGGAGCATGCAGGATTTATTTTAATGACCTTCGCTGTAATATTCAGCGTTATGAGTCCTGTGGCAGGCAACCTTTCCGACCATATTTCAAAAACCCGGCTGATGCAGTCTGGGATGTTCCTCGCATTCGCCGGCGCATTGTTTTTCCTCCTTTTCATGGAACAGATGCATTTGTGGATCGTATTCCTTTTCCTCATTATTCAAGGGGTTGCTTACGCATTTTTTATTACCCCAAATAATAATTTCATAATGTCAATTGCCGATCCCGAAAAGCAGTCAATCTCTTCCAGCGTTTTCAAACTTTCAACAAACCTGGGTCAGATGATGGGAATTATACTGATGGAGTTTCTATTTGCAGTTGCAATACCGGAAGGGTTTACAGCTAATGAAACCCATGCCGCTTCATTGTCGCCGGAAAACTTATCTTCAGGGTTCCGCTGGGCTTATGCAGGCGGCGCAGGTATGTGCCTTATTGCGATGATCCTTGCCTTTACCTTGAACGATAAAAAACCCGGGGCGTCGGTAGGGGAGGAGCCGGTTGTTCTGAGTTAACCGACTTTGGAATTTTTACCGTCCCCTCAACCGTCTCCACCCAAAACAAAAAACGCCGTAAACATCATGTTTACAGCGTTTCATCTTACTTAATGGTGCCCAGGACAAGACACCACCCTTTTAAATCCCCCAACATCATTTTTTATCAAAAACCGCACTATTCATAGGCTTTCCTGATTTACAAACATTCAGTTGTGTATAAATAAATTCAATTAAAATTACTTTTACCGTCACCTGTACCGTCACCTTTATTATCTTTGTATAGTCTAAAATTTACAACTATGGCAACCGTGACATTTATTCTCAAGAATCCAAATACCAAGAAGGAGAAGAAAGAGAAAACCGACGATAAAGAGAAAAAACCGACAGCGGAAACAATCATTTTTCTTTATATGTACGTTGATCAGAAACGCATCGTACTCTCTACCGGTAAAAAGATCCATCCGAAAAACTGGAACCCGATTGAACATCGGGCAAGGCAGACCGAAAGATATAAGAATTTCAGGGAAACCAATGAACGGTTGACAGACATCGAAGAAAAAGCCCTCGCTTGTTACGACAAGCACATGATCTCCAACTCCGCACCCAATATCCCCCTCCTCCGGCTCGAACTCGAAGAAGCCATCCGCCCCAAACCAAAAGAAAACCCCGAAGCCGTCACATTTTACCAAGCCTCCGATCAATACATCAAAACCGTCAACCGGAAACCCTGGACGATCAAACACTACAAAACCACCCTGACCGCCCTGGATGAATACCAGAAAAACAAAGGACTGGTGCTAAGGTTCACCGATATCAACATGGATTTCTACGAGTCGTTCATCAAATTCTGCAATGAAGTAAAGGTACTTTCATTTAATACTTCCGGCACGCATATCAAGAACATTAAAATTTTTCATAATTATGCAATGCGAAAAGGATATATCGACAGGGACCTGCCTCGTGATTTCAAAGTATTTGCCGAAACAGCAGATACGATCTATCTTAACGAGCAGGAACTCCAAACGATCTACAACCTTGATTTGTCCGGAAATAAGAAACTGGAGCGGCAGCGTGATCTGTTTATCATTGGTTGCTATACAGGACTGCGCTTTGGCGACCTTTCAAAACTGAAAATGGAGAACATTATCAAATCAGGTACCCGCATCAGGGTAAAGACAGAAAAAACCGGCGAAACCGTGGAAATTCCGGTTCACTGGACCATCAATGAAATCCTGGAAAAATATGAAGGGAGCCTCCCACCTGCAATCAGCGATCAGAAAATGAACGATTACCTGAAGGATATAGCAGAAGAGGCTGGCCTTGACGAGTCGGTTATTAAAACCCAGAATAAAGGAGGTAAGCGTACTGAATCAAAGTTCTTCAAGTATCAATTGGTAACAGTTCATACCGCCCGCAGATCCTTTGCTACCAATGCCTACCTGGCAGGTGTGCCAAGTATCTCCATTTCCAAGATCACCGGTCACCGGTCGGAAAAGTCATTCCTGAAGTACATTAAAATCTCCCAGGAACAAAATGCCGATCTAATTGCCGCCCACCCGTTTTTCGTTAAACCGCTTCCCAAACCGGAAAATAATAAGCAAGAGCAGGAACAAACTGAAAATGCGTAACTATGGCCAAAACTGTCAAACCAAAGGATGATAACACATACGAGTGGCATTTTAACCTCACCTACCTGGATGTCGAGGAAATATTTGAATCTCCTGGTCACTCTCACTGGGATATTAACTTGGATAAAAAGTACAACATCTATGATCCACGTGTTTTATTAGGGCCTCACACAGCCGAGGAATTTGAAAATTATGACCGGTTGTCGGCAGAGAAGCAAGTTGAGATACATAACACGATTGCGGAATCGTTAAACCGTAGTATCACCGGAACATTTAGTTTTCTTGAGCACCATTATAATAAGTTTGAAACCGAAAGTCACTTTCTTTTGTATGATCCAAATGAAGTTACATCGCCTGGCTTCTTGGCGCATTACCTGAAAACGAAATCTAATTATAAATTAATAATTGTTGACCCAGAATTTTACAAGCACGAAAAATTCATGGAGTTCTATCGTGAGCATGGATCTCCGAAGATAATTGACAAAAAGCCATTCCTGATATTTATCAAAGAGATGCTTCCAAGTTACCCGGAAATCCCGGAAGCGCGGAAGCAAACTATTCTTGAATGGGTCAATGAAAAAATGGCTTATTTGAAGGAAAACGTGAAGCCTACGCCCATCAATGAAAAAATCAAATGGAATGGTACTCCGTCTCAATTTGGGTTTCTGATGAACTGCCTGGTGAAAAAAGGATATATCGATCCTCCATTATATAACGGTGAGATCAACTTCTCCGGCCTTGCCCGCTTGTGTTATGACTATTTCGATATTGAAACAACGATCGGGAACCTTACCAAAGAGGTCAATCCGGAAAAAAACAGTTTGTCAAATACCAAACGATCGAAATTTGACATTCCGGAATTGTCCGATTTGGCCTGAATTTCAGATCCCTTGAACAATTACAATTGATTCAACATCAAGACTACCTTGGAAATTTAATTTAAATTGAAAGTATGCTTCCTGATTACGACGACTTTTTATCCATCACATATTATGACCAGAATAAATTCCGGCCAACTGATATGTTCCAAAATGGCAATTATGAAATTTATGTTCATGATACCATTCAGCTTATCCCGGATTTGTCTGCTGAGGAGTTTTTAAAAAGGATTGAAGCCCGGGATATTATCATCCATAGCTTTTTTTGGGGTCCGCTGAACGACATTAATTTGGCCCGCGCATTTGATTTTATCAATTACCACCGACAAAAATACGCGGAAAAAAATGGGAATGGCTTTATTTTCTTATTGGTATTGGAGGAGGTAATTAAGGATAATCCCGTTTTAGATGAAATCAGAGAACAAACAATCCTGGAATGGATAACGATCCAGAAAAAAGACTACATCCATTCAACACCTCAAAACCGACACAGTCTCCATTCACAGAACCAAGTGACCTGGCGTGGCTCGCCGTCACAATTAGGTTACCTGTTTTTGGAATTGGTCAAAGCAGGTTTCATTGAACCCCCTCTTTATGGCGGTGAATATAATTACACCGGTCTCGCAAAATTCTGTTTCAACAATTTCAAGGTCAACACAACCCAGGAGAACCTGATCAAGGAAATGAACCCAATTAAAAACACTTTGTCCGACACCAAGCGCTCCAAGTTCACTATACCTGATTTAACTGATTTAGCTTGATTCTATTGGCTTTCGTCACAGTCCGGACTGTTTACGGATTGTTAGAGGGGTTCAGAACATGCCATATTTGCATAAAAAACAAATATGAGCAACATCATTTTGCACAGCACTCCCCTCCCCGAGCTCCGGGCGATGATCGGGGATATTATCGAAGAAAAACTCAAGAACTTCCAACCAGCCAACGTATCTCCGTCTCAAACCAAGGGTGAGTACCTATCACGGAAAGAGGTTTGCAAACTTTTAAAAATATCATTGGCAACGCTACATTATTGGTCCAAAGATGGAATCCTACAGGGATATCGCATCGGTGGACGTGTTCTTTACAGGCAAACGGAAATAACAGCTGCCCTCGACAACATTTCCGCATTCAAGGGCAAGCACCACAAAGGGATTTAATTAAGGTCTTTGGACAAGTTTGTTGGAACATATAATTCATGCAGCCTATGAATGAAAATCAGATAGCATTCCTGCCAAATTCGATGCCATCCTCCCTCCTCACAACCGCCTCCGACTACCTCCTCGAAGGCCTCAACCCCATCCCGCTATGGAACAACAAGGCCCCCATGCTCGAAAAAGGGCACCCCTTCCTTTACCAACTAGTAAATGAGGATAGCCTGGATCGCCTTTTCTCCAAAGCTGAGAAAATCGGGGTCGTCTGTGGCGATGTCTCCAGCGGATTCGAATGCATGGACTTCGACGCCAAAGCCGGGGAACCCATTGCGGAAATTTTCCAGCGGATCATGACCGACCCAACGGCCAATACCATTATCAAACGAAACAACCTTCCCATTGTCAAAACCCCCTCTGGCGGATACCATATTTATTACAGGCAGTCAGAGCGCAAACAAGCCTCCCGGGTTCTGGCTTATTGGGAAACCGGCAAGGTCATGATCGAAACCCGGGGGAATGGCGCCTATGTGGCAACAATTCCAAGTGAAGGATACAAACAACTCCATGGTGCAAGTTTGACAGAGATTGCCCGTATTACCGAGGAAGAGCGTGATTACCTGTTTTCCCTGGCCGAATCCATGACCAGGTTCATCAAAACTAAAAGCGAGCACACCACGAACGGGAAATGGCCTGAAAAGTTCGATATAAATACAGTTTGGGGAAGATACAATGAAACCGAAGTCGAAGAAGCCAAGAATATTCTGATCGAAAACGGTTGGCGTTGCATCCGTGAACGTCGGGATGGGGTTCAATACTGGCAGCGACCCGGGAAACCCGATGGCGATGATTCAACCTCAGCTACCTTCGGCAGATTACGGAATATGTTCTACTGCTTTACTGATAATGCACCTGGATTCGAGAAGGAAAAGGGATACTCACTGTTAGACATATTCATCATCTATAAGCACGGCGGCGATCAGAAAAAAGCGATCCAGGAACTGGAAATCCGCTATGGGATTCAGCACTATAAGCCGGAGCCTGCTGATGATTCTGAAACATCTGACCCAACTCAAAATGAGACGGATGCATCGGGCGAGACGGATCCACAGAATACAAAAGACAATAGACTTCCGTCAGATGCGTCAAAAGCCAATACACCCCCAATTCCTAAATTTCCTATCGATGGTTTACCCGTTTTCCTGCAAAGGCTTACCGTTGAATGTTCTACAGTCTATGGTACTCCAAGAGATTTTTGGGCAGCTTCATTTTTTGTCGCTACTGCTTCTGCAATTGGCTTATCCCATATTTTAACCGGAAAATACACGAATATAACCGCCTTATGGTGGATGTTCGTTGCGCCCAGTGGAACCGGAAAAAGCGAGCCTTTGCATTTTGCACTAAATCCGTTGAATAAAATAGATGCCGAAAATTATAAATCCTACAAAAAGGAAAAAGCTGTATTTGATTCGGTAAAAAACATGACTAAATCTGAAAAGAAGGAGCAGGATATTCATGAACTCCCTCCTGTTCCAATTTGTAAACAAATTATTTTGAAGGACTTTACTCCTGAATCAATGGCCGAAGTTCACAACAACAACCTTCGGGGGATCTTAATGTACAGGGATGAAATCATGGGGTGGATCAACGACATTGGCAGGTATAGGTATGCGAAAAGTGGTGAAGTTGAAACCATGTTAACCACTTGGACTGGGTTAGGCACTACCATCAATCGCAAAGGTCAGGACCCGACTCGTATTGATGAGCCATGTATTACAATTGCCGGTGGTGTTCAGGTTAAAAAGTTGAATGATCTCACCAATGATGGCCGTGCAGAAAATGGAATGATCCAACGTTGCATGTTTGTATGGCCGGATTTTTGTGAAAAATCGCATTACAAGAAGGAGACCGTGTCCCCTGAATCTAAACAAGCCTACGAACAATATATCAATAATTTACGTGGATTATCAGAAGATAATACATTTGAATTAAGCGATGAAGCTGAAAATCTCTATGAGGAGTTTTACAATCGCAACGCAGATAAAAGCAACGCTGAAAAAGTAGAATTCATTAAGGAACTATATGCTAAGTTGGATATAATGGTACTCCGCCTTGCACTTATCATCCAGGTCATGAAATTGGTCTGCGAGGGAAATGCAAGTATTACCATCGAACCCGAAACCATGGAATATGCCATTCGGATAACGGAATATTTTCGGGTAACCGGGTTGAAGGTTTACCATTATTTAACATCCGGTGCTCCCAGTGAATTATCCAAAAAAGATGTTATCCTTTTCCTTCGTAACACAGTCGGTATTACCAACCAAAGTGAGATCGCACGCATTATGAAAGTTAAGCAACAATATGTCAACAGTATTTTTACCGGGGTTAAATAGGTTGTAGGTTGTACCATCTTTATCAACCTGTATTTCAATTTATTAGCATGTAGCGAGGTACAACCAACTAACAAACAGCCAATTCTCGAGTAAAAACACATGGTTGTATCCCATTTTGAGATTTAATCAATATTAACAAGGGTTTTCAAGGGTACAACCTACAACCATTATCGTCTCCAATTTTGACGTATCCTTTTAACCGAACTTAAATTCATTTTTTGTATTATATTTGTTTTAATTTTACACCGATTTAGAGCCATTTATATAAAATATTAAAAAACAACGTTATATACATTTTCACATCCTACAAAATGTATTTTCTCACATACTATATTCAATTACAATTATTATAGGTCAACATATTCAACCAGTATGAAAACAAAAAATAAAACTTTCGGTAACCCAGAAGAAAGGAATTTTCAGGAAGAGTACTATGAGATTTTTTCAGTATTGGGAAAGACCCCCGGAGATATTAGACACGAATGGATAAAACCAGGTGATTCTATAAAAGAATTTACTTTATATGATAAATCAAGCCCTACTCCCATTCTTACGCCCAATACATTTCCAATCACATACTGATTATGCCTAACTGGAAAGAAGTTCTTGAAGAAATTGCTAAGATTAACAGACAAGGTAACTCTGCCCTTGATGTTGTCAGGCGAAAGTATTTGAAAGCAATAAACTCCTATACTAAAAGGAATATTATTGCCTATTATTCAGGCTGGCTTCAAAGACCTAACGTCCAAGATGCTGCCGTAAATGACAAGGATATCTCAGGTTTCATGTTGAATATCCATAAATTGGATAGGTCAAAAGGGCTTGACCTTATTTTGCATACTCCCGGAGGTGATCTTGCTGCAACTGAAGCGCTTGTTGTGTATCTAAAATCTATGTTTGACAAAGATATCCGGGCAATTGTACCTCAGCTTTCTATGTCGGCAGGAACTATGATAGCACTGTCATGCAAGGAAATTTTAATGGGGAAGCATTCAAGTTTGGGTCCGATCGACCCTCAAATGGGCAATATGCCATGCCAGGCTATTATTGATGAATTTGATCGTGCCAGGAATGAAATACTTAACAACCCAGCCAATGCTGCTCTTTGGCAATTTATAATATCCAAATACCATCCAACCTTGTTAAGTGCTTGTCAACACGCGATTACCATGTCAAGAGACTTAGTTGAAGGGTGGTTGAACGACAATATGTGTAACGGAGATAAGACAAAAACAAAATCAATTCTTGATCACTTTTCAAGTCATATTAATTCAAAGACACATGCTCGTCACTTATCAATGAATACTTGCAAAAAACATGGAGTTAAAGTAGTAGATCTCGAACTTGACAATAAGTTACAGGACTTGGTATTAACCACTCATCATGCATTTATGCACACATTTTCGAATTCTGGTGCGGTTAAAATTATCGAGAACCATCGCGGGGTTGCATACATTGAACACCTACCAAGTCAATTGTAATTTCTTTTCTTTCCTCTCATATCTGGTTGGCATTTTTTTCCCGGCCAAACAATACTCAATACTCACTGTGGTAATTTAAAAGTGGTCGACAAATTGCATCTTTTAATAATTTAAAAGGTTGTTATGCTTTACTAATTCTGCATTATTTCCATTTGTTTTATTTTTATTGTAATATTCAGTTAGGTTAAAGATTATTAACATTTGACTACATTTGAATTTTCTTTTAACTTTGATTTACAATACTGAATCACATTAGATCGCCAGAATAGGATGCTAAACAATCTTTTCCTAACAATTAAATGAGTATCACTCCTTACCACGCTAAATATTTCGCATACGAATTAACTAAACGTTATTCTTCCAATAGTTTACAAAAATTCACTGCTTCGCTGTCGGATGCTCAGGTTGATCTGAACCCACACCAGATTGATGCCGCCTTGTTCGCTTTTCAATCCCCACTTTCCAAAGGCGCTGTACTGGCAGATGAAGTTGGATTGGGAAAAACCATTGAAGCTGGAATTGTCATCTCACAAAAGTGGGCTGAACAGAAGCGAAAAATTCTTATTATCCCACCAGCAAACCTTCGTAAGCAATGGAACCAGGAAATTTCAGATAAATTTTTCATCCCCTCCATTATTCTTGAAGCCAAGTCTTTCAATGAAGAGCTTCAAAAGGCAAACTTCAATCCTTTTCAACAGCAAGAAAAGATTGTTATATGCTCCTATCATTTTGTAAAAAGTAAAGCAGTCTATATTTCCAAGATTGATTGGGATTTAGTAGTAATTGATGAAGCACACAGACTTAGAAACGTTTACAAACCAAATAATAAGATAGCCAAAGCCATCAAGGATGCAGTGGCACATGCCCCGAAAATTTTATTAACCGCCACCCCGCTACAAAACTCATTATTGGAACTGTATGGCTTAGTGAGCATCATTGATGAATATACCTTTGGTGACTTAAAAAGCTTTAAAACCCAATACAGCCGTTTATCTGAGGAAAAGAATTTTGATGAATTAAAAAGGAGACTGGAACCAGTTTGCAAGCGGACTTTGCGAAGACAGGTATTGGAGTATATCAATTACACAAACCGTTCATGTATTTTGCAAGAGTTTACCCCGAGAGATGATGAACAACAGCTATACAATTTGGTGTCAGATTATTTACAACGTCCCAACTTGTACGCTTTACCACCAAGTCAACGTACACTTATGACATTAATACTTCGTAAGTTGCTTGCATCCTCAACATATGCAATATCAGAAACGCTTCAAGGCTTGGCAGATAAGTTGGATAAAACAATAACTAACCAGGAAAATTTCCCACAATACATTGATGAGGTTTTCACCGAGCAGTATGAAACCTTTGAAGAACAGCAAGACGAATGGATCGATGAAGAAGATGAGAGCACCCCCAAACATGACAGGGTTTACACTTCAGATGAAATCGCTGAAATCCGCAAAGAGATCGAAGCACTAAATGAATTTAAAAAATTAGCACAGTCCATTCGCGTCAATTCCAAAGGGGAGGTGCTATTTACTGCCTTAGAAAAAGGTTTTCAAAAACTTACCGAGCTTAAGGCAAACCGTAAGGCGATTATTTTTACTGAAAGCACCAGAACCCAGGAATACCTAAAAAATAATCTGGAGGCGAGGGGATACAGAAATGAAATCGTTTTATTCAATGGAAGCAACAATGACCCGAAGAGCAATCAGATTTATCAGGCGTGGATTAAAACTCATAAAGGGACTGATAGAATCACAGGTTCAAGGACTGCAGATAAACGAGCAGCACTGGTTGATTATTTCCGGGATACGGCAACAATAATGATTGCCACAGAAGCAGCGGCAGAAGGCATTAATCTTCAATTCTGTTCACTGGTGGTAAACTATGACTTACCCTGGAACCCCCAGCGTATTGAACAGAGAATAGGAAGATGTCACCGCTATGGACAAAAATTTGACGTGGTAGTTGTCAATTTTTTAAACAACACCAATGCTGCTGACCAGCGCGTTTATCAGCTGTTAGATGAAAAATTTCAATTATTCAGTGGGGTTTTTGGCGCCAGTGATGAGGTTCTGGGTGCCATCGAAAGCGGGGTTGACTTTGAAAAGAGAATTGTGAAAATCTATCAGACATGTCGGACCACTGAAGCCATTCAACTCGCATTTGATTTTCTCCAAAAGGAAATGGAACCGGAAATTGAACAGGGGATCGATATTACCAGGAAAAAGTTGTTGGAAAATTTTGACGAAGAAGTACATGAAAAACTGAAGATCAATTTACAGCAAAGCAGTGATTATTTGAACAAGTTTGAGAGCTGGTTGTGGCAACTGACCAAGTATTATTTGCAACCCTATGCTACGTTTGACCATTCTGAAAATAGCTTTTACCTGAATCAAAATCCATTTCCCGGTGAATCCATCCATAAAGGCCCATACAAGGTCGGCAAGAAAAACATTGGGGAAAAACATGAATTAGAGGCACTTAACTCAAATGAAAATCTGTATCGTGTAGGTCATCCATTAGCTCAAAAAGTAATTTCTCTATGTAAGGCACTGGATGTCCCGGTTCAGGAATTGGTATTCGATTACTCCAATTGTGAAAAGAAGATTTCAATTCTTGAAAGCCTTAGGGACTCTCAAGGTTGGCTCCAGGCAAAACAAATTTCCATTTCCAGTTTCGAGATGGAAGACCATATACTTTTTGCTGCCTACGATGATAATGGAAATAGCTTACAACCGGAGCAATGTCACCGGATGTTTTCACTGGAAGCTAAGATAAAACCAACTCCATTAAACCTGACCGATGACATAAGGCAACGATTGAAAGAAAATCACTATTCCCAACAAGTAGGGATTAATGAAGATAATCGAATCCGTAATCACACTTTCTTTAATGAAGAGGTTGATAAACTGGAAAAATGGAGTGAGGATGTAAGAAATAGCATCAAGTTTGAAATAAAAGAATTGGACAAGGAAATTAAATCCCGGAAGACAGAGGCACGAAAGCTCCTCAACCTTGAACAAAAAATCAAAGAACAGCGTATTATTAAAGATCTTGAGAAGAAATTAGCTGATAAACGTTACAACCAGTATCAAAATGAAGATGATATTGAAAAACGGAAAGACGACTTATTGGACGAGATAGAACAACGGTTGAAGCAAAATACCACAGAGACAGAATTATTTACAATACGCTGGAAGGTTGAATAAATTCAACAAAAATTAGTGGATGCTATGAAGACACATGTAATTAATCAAACCCCATTTGAAAATCCTTTAAAGGATGAGCTAAAAATGGAACTACTGGACAAGAAAAATACTTGTTTTAGGGCTCTTGTCGCATATTTATCTTGGAATGGGTTGGACACAATCTATGAAGAGTTAGAGAGTTTCTATGAGTCGAACAATTCTCAGTTAAAAATGATAATTGGTATAGGCAGTAGCACCAGTGAAATTGATGTTCTAAGATATTTAAATGAACGTATGCCAAAAGGCTCTTTTAATGTATTTAATGCATCAAATGTCAACTACACCTTTCATCCAAAAATTTATTACTTTGATAAAAAAGAAACATTAACCGTATTTATTGGTTCATCAAATCTATCGCTTGGTGGTATCTCAATAAATAGCGAATGTTCAATAAAACTAATATTGGACCGTGGCAGTGACCATGTTTTGCTAAAAGAGTTTGAAACTGTTTGGGCTACTTATAGCAATCCTCAAAGTCCGTTTAAAAAAAACAATTTAAGAAGCATTGATAAAGAACTTTTAAAGGGCCTGGAAAAGTTTCGTGTCAGTTTAGGAAAGATTGAGAAAACTCAAAGAAGAAAAAGTAATGAATTAAAAAACCTATTTCCTGAGTTAATTATTCCAGTAACATCTACCATTTCGCATATTAAAGCAAATCCGCAGAACAAAAAAATTATTAAACCGTCGGCTGGTTCAATATTGTTTTTGGAAGTATTAACGGAAACAGGTGCTAATGGAACACAGGTTCAAATACCTACATATGTCCTGGAAAATTACTTTGGTGTCAATCAAAATATGGTTCATAAGACGATTCAACTGCAATTTCCAAACAATGAGTTTCGGCCTTCTGTAATTTGCCTTTTTGGAAACTACACTTATCGTTTTACAATCACAGAGATAGCAACATTCGATAGGCCACTCCTTTTAAAGTTTGAAAAACTTGGATCAAATAAATATTTTGTTTCTTTTCTTAGAGGGATTATTTATAATACACAAATAAAAAATTGTATTAATCAAACAAGATCCGGTGCAAAACGTTGGCTAATAAAATAATACTAGGATGAGAAATCAAAAACTTGAACTTACATGGTTTGATAAAGGTAATGATCCGAAATTAGAACCCAGAATTTTGATCGAGGACACAAAATACTCCTATGGAAGTCAAAATTCCGAGAATCTACTAATCCAAGGTGACAATCTCCTTGCTTTAAAAGCATTAGAGCAGAATTTTTCTAATAAAATTAAATGTATCTATATAGATCCTCCTTATAATACAGGCAATGCATTTGAACATTATGATGATGGTATACAACATTCTCTATGGTTGAATTTAATGAAACCTAGGTTAGAAATATTAAAGTCTTTGTTGTCAAATGATGGTGTTCTTTTTATCAGTATTGATGACGATGAAGTACATTATTTAAAAATATTATGTGATGAAATATTTGGCCGTAATAATTTTCTAGGTTCTCTGATTTGGGAAAAAAAGAAAAAACCTTCTTTCCTCTCAAATATGGGGTCAATAACTGAATATATTTTATGTTATAGTAAAAACTCAAAGCACTCTCCACCCTTCATCTATGGTGAAACAACTAAAGGAAAAAAATACCCGATAAATAATGCTGGTAATGGTGTTCGTATTTTACAATTCTCTGCTGGTTCAGTTTGTTTTAATCTAAAAGACCAAATTATAGAGTCTTGTGAAATGTCTGGAGGGAATATCGTCACTCGATTGCTAGACAGGGTTGAGATAAAGGCGGGTCAAAATGTGAATCCTTTCAGATTAGAAGGAGAATGGCGATACTCACAAAGTAAATTGGATGAAATAATAAGAAATAAAGAGAAGATATTAATCAGTCAAATTCCTTTTAGACCTAATCATATTAAAGAGGGTGGTGAGCCAAAGAAAATGAAAAATTTATTGAGTATTGCCCATTATGAAATGTCCACTTATGAAGATGCTACAAAAGAAAGTGAATTGCTGTTCGGTAATAGTGAAGCATTTGACTATCCTAAACCTGAAAAGCTAATTTATACACTTATTAACTCAGTTACTGTAGCAGGTGATTGGGTCCTTGATTCTTTTTTAGGTTCTGCTACCACTGCGGCGGTTGCTCATAAAATGAATCGCAGATGGATTGGTATTGAGTTAGGTAACCATGCAATAACGCTTTGCGTTCCTCGTCTAAAAAAAGTAATAGATGGTTCAGATCAGGGAGGTATTAGTAACCTTTCTGAATGGAAAGGAGGAGGTGGTTTTAAATTCTACGCATTAGCCCCTAGTTTAATACAAAAAGACAAATATGATAGAGATATTATTAATCCACTATACAATGCCAACATGTTAGCAGCCGCAATGGCAAAACAAGAAGGCTTTCGATACGGACCGCACGAAAACACATATTGGAAGCAAGGCTACAGTAGTGAAAAAGACTTCATATTCACTACTACACAGTTTATAACAGTTGAAATGTTGGATCGGCTTGCTGATGAGATGGGCCCAAATGAAAGTTTATTGATATGCTGCAAAGGTTTTAAAACAGAATGTAAATCAAGATATAGCAACGTTACTATTAAAAAAATTCCACAAATGCTTTATGGCAGGTGTGAGTTTGGTCAAGATGATTATTCGTTCAACATTGTAAATCTACCTCATGATAAAATCGTAAGTGATATATCTGAGGCAGAGGAGCCCAATATCGATAGTTTAATAAATGTCAAAGGAAAGTCTGCCTTAAAGAAATCTGGACGATCCAAAAGTGGATCAAAAGATGATGAAATCCAAACGGAGCTATTCTAAATATTTAAGCAACATTCTTTATGAACCAGATCTCAGAAAACATTAAACAACGATTATCCCTTCGCAAACCACTGCAAGATGCATTAGATATTCTCACACACCTTGCCGGTGAGTTGGAACTGAATAAGGAAGTTGACCTGCCAACAGAACTGAAGAAAGTTCAGTGGTTATATCCAACCTGTACTGATTTCGAAAGGGAATTTGTTTCCATTTGTTACAGTATCGCTACCGGAGTGGGCAAAACAAGGTTAATGGGAGCATGCATCGCCTGGTTGTATTTGGAAAAAGGAGTTAAAAACTTTTTCGTATTAGCCCCCAACCTCACTATTTACAACAAATTGATTGAAGATTTTGGTAACAGCAGTTACTCAAAATATGTATTTAATGGCATTGCTGACTTCGTACACAACAAACCTGTAATTATCACCGGTGATAATTATAACCAGGTAAGTTCACTGTTCAATGATACGGAAATAAGGATCAACATTTTCAATGTTTCAAAATTTGCCAGGGAAACTAAACCCGTGAAAGAAGGAGGCCGGAATCTCGCCCCCAGGATTAAACGGTTGTCAGAGTATTTGGGGCAGAGCTACTGGGATTATCTCACCAACCTGAAGGATTTGGTAATCTTGATGGATGAGGCACATCGGTACCATGCAAAAATCAGTAAGGGGGCTATTAATGAGTTGAAACCCATCCTTGGGATTGAGCTGACGGCAACTCCGATAGATGAAGAAGGTAATCAGTTCCGGAATGTTGTGTATGAATATAGTCTGGCTCAGGCGCTCACAGATGGGCTTTATGTAAAAAACCCGACCATTGCCACTCGTAAAGACTTTAATCCCCAGGGCCGGAGTGAAGAGGAAATAGAGAAAATTAAATTGGAAGATGCGATCAGCATTCACGAGGACACTAAACAAGAGTTAAAACTTTTCGCCTTGAATACTGGCAAAAAGTTGGTGAAACCTTTTATTTTAGTAGTATGCCGTGAAACTATTCACGCAAAAGCAGTCTATGATTTAGTTACGTCAGTGGACTTTTATGAAGGTGCATTTGCTGAAAAGGTGCTTCAAATTGACAGTACAACAAAAAATGAGGATCTTATCGAGCAACAATTTATCTCATTAGAACAGGATGACAATGAAATCGAAATTGTCATTCATGTGAACATGCTTAAAGAAGGCTGGGATGTAACCAATCTATATACTATAGTTCCACTCAGAGCCGCCAACGCTTCAGTTTTGGTCGAACAAACCATTGGCAGGGGGCTACGATTACCGTTTGGTGGTGAAAGAACCGGAAATGAGAAGGTTGACAAGCTCACCATAGTTGCACATGATAATTTCGACCGGGTAATTGCAGCTGCCCAGGATCCCAATTCAATTTTAAACAAACTTAAGTTTGTCGAAATCGACGCTGCCCAGCTTAGTGAAAGAGTTGAAGTTGTAACAGTACCAAATACGATAACTGAGAATATCCGGAAAGAACAAGACATTGTCAATAAACTTCAAACCGGCCCTCAAAAACAGAAACAGCAGAACACAATTGATGCAAAGCGAATTCTGGTCAATGTCATTCCCTTCTTCAACACCAACTCTCAAGTTAAAAAGGTCGATGATTTAATGAAGCCGGAAGTGAAACAGCAAGTAATGCAAGCTGTTCAGAAAGAACTTTCAACCGGCCAGGTCAATTTGTTTGCTGCTGAAATTGCACAAGAGGCGGGTGATATTTATGAAACCTTGGTTGCAGATTTCAAGAAAAATATCATTCAAATTCCGAGGATGGATTTGGTCCAGGGTGAAGTAACCGCAAGTATTGATGATTTTGAATTAGATGGTCAAGGCTTTTCTTTTGATCAACTCAATGAGGAAATTGTACGGATTGGTTTGAAAGATAAAAGCTACGATATTATCGAAGTGAAATCTGGGGTAAATTATGGCAGTCCGATCAAACTGCTCATCTCCGAGCTTATAAATTATTCGGAAATCGACTACGATGCCAATGCAGATCTGTTGCACAAACTGGCAAAACAAGCTGTCGATAACCTTCAAAATAATTTGTCTGAAGGGGAGGATATCAAAACAGTTGTATTTCAATGGCGAAGATTTATTGCCGGAAAAATGTACAGCCAAATGATGGAACACTTTAGACTACATGAACCCGACTATATCAAGCCAAATGTCAAGTCATTCACAAAAATTGAAGATTGGAGTGGTACCGCACTTAAAAACGAGGGCCGTAAGGATTACCGGGATGATTCCTTCCCGGCTGCACAGGTTCCAAAATTTGTCTTCCTGGGGTTTGAAAAAAGCTGCCACTTCGAATACAAGTTTGAAAGTAGAACCGAACAGACACTTACCTATATCCTGGAAAATGACAAGGAAGTATTGAAATGGCTACGCCCGGCACCAAACCAGTTCCGCATCTACTGGTTGCATAACAGCAAACTTTACGAACCCGATTTTGTTGCCGAAACCGCAGACTGTATTTATTTGATTGAAACCAAGGCCGCCAATGCCGTTGACTTGTCAGAGATACAAGCAAAGGCACAAGCTGCGTTGAAGTACTGCAAATACGCCACAGAATACACAGCCGAACATGGAGGTAAACCCTGGAAATACGTCCTGATCCCCCATGACCAGGTCACAAAAACCAGCAGTTTTAGAGGTGTGGTGTCACCGAATATTGTATTCAAAAAACCATAACACAATCGTTCTGGCTAATTTAGCATAATTCGCATCAATTTTCTGCTTTTTTTTTCTGAAAAATGTCTTTGATTTAAAATTGATTTCTATAAATATTTTACTTTTACCGAATAATATACTGTATCATAACGAATATGAAAATATTTTTCTTTTAAATGAAGTAATATCAATTGGAATGGTTTCCCGTTTCCGTAAAACTGTACCGTTTCGTATTAATAATACATATCATAATGGCAACTTTTTTGTATTCAATTAAGCAATTTAATTTGGCTTTATGTCGAGATGTATTATTTTTGTTAGTGTCGCAGGGGAAGTGGACTGTCATCAAGTTTAATCGAAACTTTTACGTCCTGAAAAGGAGATAGTGAGTTTATTTGTATTTTATTGCATAGTTATTCAGGACGTTGCATACGCCCATTAATATTTGGCATACTGATATATTAAAATAATGGATGAACTGAAATTCGAATCCTCGGCCGTTCACATTGCGCTGGCCACCTACCCAATTGGTAAAGAAAAAGAATTCCATGAACATATTGACAGTATTTACAGTGATTTCAGAGAAAGGCAAAAAACATTAAATCCTGACGGAGTCCACCGGAGCAATGTTTATTTCAACCCTTACAGGTACCACATGTTCGGGCATTATAATGTCGGATATATTTCCCTGATTGATAATTACAAATTTGCCCAGCGGGTATTTACCAGTACTTCATTCCCTAAAAACACCTTTTCATACCAGATTCAAACCGGTTCCCTATTAGATACGTTACCGTATGCGATGCTCATCCAGAAGGGGCTCCAGGCCTATTTCTTGAAGCTGCAACTCCCGGCACTGATGGATCAGAAAATTACTGCATTCAAAAAGGATGCGGAAAAATTGATTAAAAAGGGAATTGATTGTTTTAATTTGGAACTGTCATCTAAAGGAAATAATTTAACAGGTTCGCTTTTAAACGAATTGACTATTTTTGATTTGATCAGAATGGGGAATCCCTCATTTGTCCCACAGTCTGATGTCCCATTCCCGCTGCCTTCTGGGTCTCCTCTGGAAACCTATAAATTAACAAAATGGATTTCAGATGGGATTGAATCATTTTATTCTGAAAAGCCCTATTTACAGATTACTAACCTGAAATTAAGCAATGGCCTACTTATTGGGACAGGGGCTGATTTTAAAAACCTTGTCATTGCCAAGATCAGGAAAATGCTGATGCCTAAGATTGGGGACTGTGTCCATGTTCTGCTTAATTCATTTAATTGGAGTGATTTAACCCTAATATTGTTATCGGGTAAACCTTCCCTGCCTTTCGATATTATTTATGAGTTGCGCAATTTATCGTTTAAAAACTTATTTGAAAATGATGCAGCTGCCTTAGATTCAGATGTGCTGAAAAATACCCTGTACCGTTCTGTCTTTGGATTTTCAGCTGGCGATGTACTAAATGCACATGTTTTTGTTGACACGCACTCTTATTATGGTTTTTCCCTGGAAACATTTGAAGAAAGGAACAGTTCCAGTGCTTTTCTCTTTGATGAGTTTAAAACGATCGTCGAAATTGAGGAGAAACCGGGGCATTTGTCGAGTTTTGTTGATAGCCTGATCCAGGATGGGCTTATTAGTGATTCGATCAGGAACAAAATTGGAAAAACTGATTATTTATTGCAGAAAAAGGTTGATGGGAAGGAAGCATCTCCTTTTCATGATAACCTGAAATCAAATTACGACCTGTTTCATCACATCGAACACGGCAAACTTTATAGGCATATCCGTCGAATTAAAACAACCCCGACATTTCCTTTGACTGCTGCGCATGAAAAGATTCTTGTCAGCGATTCTGTTATCTGTGACGTGACGCAGGAATTGAAAAAACTTATCCGTCAAGATGAGGAGCAGATCAACCTGACGTTGAAAAAATTAAATCTTTCGCGCCAGTTAAGAACAAAGATCCGTAAGGTCTTCCATAGCTATAAAATAGGTATTTCCGACAGTATCCTTTTTATCTATTTCATTGATTTTATTCCATTTATTAACTTTCTGAAGAAGTTTATTGAAGATAAAAGTGATAAGCTAGAAAAATTAATTCGAGTCCGCGGTAGCGCTCCTCGCCGGCCCGCAGGACCGTCTCGGCGCGCTTGCGCGCGGTGATGTTCGCGGTGGCGCCGCGGTATCCGATCAGCGTCCCCGACTCGTTCAAGATCGGCATGCCGGTGGTGCTGATCAAGATGATCTCTCCTTCCCTGTTTGAACCGGACGGGAAACTGCTAATCCGGCAAAATGAATTAAATACCGTATCCAACGTAATTTCGATCAATTATAATGTTTTTCACCTGCTCGAGCCCTCTTTCATGGTTAACACAATCGTGAAGGAAATTCTTAACAATTATAACTTCCACATTGATATCGATAAGCACGAGGCGTATGCCAGCATTATCAACCGAAGTAAAATTGAGATTGTCGAGGAATATAACCGTATACTCCGGTCGAGGAATGAGCCCGCTGATGAAATCATGAACGACTTCAAATTGATCTACTATGAAATTGATGTGATTAAATATTTTTACACGTTCAATGGGAACACCAAACTATACGTTTTCTGGTCATGGGTGCACTTTCTCCAGCATACAGCGGTATATTCTTCCCTAGGTTATATTGTGGAACGTCCTTTTGTGAATGAACTGATACGGATCTTGCTTGTTGTGGCGGTCTTTGACGAGACCTGCTTTAACGAAGATCATCTTGAATGCCCGATTCCTGAATTGTACTCATATTGGGAAAGGAATTATTTGAAGATGAAAGAAAGGGTGATAACCGTACTCAAACTTGAGAAATTTCAGGAATTGACAAAAACATTGGTCAAGATGTATGCAAACGAAACAACCAGTTATTTAGTTAATCTGGAGACCGGTTTACGGACAAATGGCCTGCTGACAAAGATGGAAATTATCCATATGCGTGAAATGGTGAGTGCGCAGAAAGTTGATACGCACAAACTTAAAATGATCGATGACAAGTTTGCAAAACGTATTATTTCCGATAAATTTTCAAATTACCTGGAGAAAGGGGATGAGAACAGGAGTAAACTTGACAATATTTCATTATCAATGGAAATGTTTAATTATTGGTTTAGTAGCTACCTTGAAGATGGAAAAAGTTTGATTTTTAACAAGGAGTTTATTGGAGATCATCTTGCATTTGGGTCTGAAAATGAAGAGATGATGGTTTTGTTTTTCAATTGTTTATCATATACAATTCTTTCATGGTACTATGAAAAGATGAATCACGAGATCCATTTACTCCGACGGGATTATCAGACCGGGGAAATTATCATGGAGTTCGTAAATCAATACCCTGATATTTTTCTTTTTATTGATCCCAATGGTGATTTTTTCACTCCGAATGAATCTTCCCGCCAGGCGATCATGAAATTCAAACATGCTGTTTTCTACTCGCTTTGGCATCTTGGCGTTGTATATAAAAAACAGATTTTTAAAAAGGAATTTGATAAGCAGACAAAAAATTAAATCATGTCACAAAAAGAAATGCATATTCTTTGGCTTTCGGACATCCATTTCAAAGCAATATACTGCGATGAGGGCAAAGTCACTGAGTTGATAGCGGACTTCATTAAAACAGTATCTCACGAAAATGAAAAAAAGGAAATAACCCATGTGGTATTTACGGGGGATATAGCGTTTTCTGCATCAGAACCAGATGATTATGTCGCTTTTAAAGAAACATTGCTCTCTAAGATTACGGCAGTCTGTATAAATTCTGTTTATTTATTTGTTCCGGGTAACCATGATGTAGAGTGGGAAAAGTTGTCCAGTTTGTATGTTGAGGCAAAAGGGAAAGGAAAAAGTTTAAAAGAATTCTTTAAGTATCATGAAAAGGTAAATCTGGAGCAATACAGCAAAATATTCAGTGTATTCAGCAGTTATAGGTTTTCCAGGTTTCCGGATGTAATAAAGAGTCAACCTGATAATTTCCAGATGGACAAATCAAGACTTTCCGGTTTTTTCTACCACGAAGATTTCAATTGCCTTTTTTTATTAATCAACAGTGCCTACTTGTCTTATGGCCAAATACCTGGTAAAAATGCTCAGGATGAATTCAAAGTTAAGCTTTTGGAATTTGGCTATAGGAATGTCCTTTCGCAGGTTATTGAGGGTAAGGACGGTCTGCTGAGTGAATATGGAAACCAAACCTATGCACTCCATGCCTTCGACAAGCATGCAGCACGAGTCGAACGGATCATTGCCGACAAAAAGCCATTGGTTATTTCCTTGGCACACCATCCTCCCGAATGGCTGCATTGGACCGAGCGTCATTCTGATGATGGTGACCTGAATGCTCCCCTGGACAAGTTTCTATTCAGGCACTCCAGCCTTTTTCTGGTAGGTCATGAACACTCAGCTCCTTCAACGGGTAGCAGGCATGGAGAACATTGTTTAATGTTGCGGGCAGGCATGTTTCTCGACAGCTCAGTTGAATCGCAGGAGGAAAAACGAAAAACAGATAAGGAGTATTTTCCCTGTAATTGGTTTTCATTGTTGGAAATAGATGCCGGTAAAATAACCCACCGCAGATTTAATTATTTTGTGGAAAATTACGCTTTTTCTTGGAAAGAAAAACCTGCCATACGTTATAAAAACGATAGCTCCGCTGGGGTGCCTGCCAGTTTTCTGCCATGGAAACAGGATTGTAGCCCGAAAGAAATTGACAAATGGGAAATCGTTCCTACGAAATTTAATTGCAATCAGTTTAAGCATATCGAATTTTTCCAGAAAAATCACTTGATTTCAATGTCCGAATTAGATGAAAAGTATAATCATCTTCTGGACACGAAGCAACTTGATTATCGGATTTATTCTTACCCTGATGTCAGCGCCATGAATGTTATAAGGGTGGTTCTAACTAACAGAAGGAACTTATACGACTTTTCAACCCGTGAAAAATCAGGGTTCAAAGCGATGCTGAAGTTATTTGGCCTTCTTGTGGATATGAAGGTGCTTGATCATGAATCTACCCTGATTGTATCCATATTTGATTTTTTTCGTATCTTGCCTGTTCATTTCGATCTCGAAAAACCAGGTGTAAGGGCAGCCATTGGGGATGAGATTGTAAAAAATGAAGCAAAATATAATGTTTTTAAACATCATTTTTTTGACTTAATGAAACATGATCCATTATTCAAAACGTTGCATGAAATGAAGTTTACCTATCATTTCCTCAATGCAGACAAGTATGCTGAATTTATTACCGTTAAATGTAATTGATTGAATCATGACATCTTGCACAGTTGTTTTGTAAAAAAAATAGCAATCCTTCCGGATTATCTGGGTGTTTTTTTTTCAGAATTGTTATGGTTGTTTTATATTGGAAATATTTTTAAACATTCGAAAAATAAATTTGCATCAGCGTAAAAATTGTTGTATCATTGCAATTCTCTGAAGAATCATTGTTTTTTACACGACAGTGTATTTGGCTCACAAGATGACTTTAAATGGAAATTGATTCTTTTATATTATTGAATTCTACATTTACGATATGGATAGTGTAGCATATCTAGGTTCTGATTTTAGTCAGAAGCAAATTGACCCGGGGTTTAAAGCGTATATAAAATTCCTGAATACAGAATTTGAGAGGGGGGGGGATCGCCCCAGTCTGCTTTTGGAATTTACAGATGTTTACGGCCAGATTATCACCGAGTTGGCTTCAAATTACCCAGCAAATAACATTCATGAATTTGATTTCGCATCCAGCTATAGGGAAATTCTTAAAATAACCCTTGGAAAGGAAATTCCCATCGACTACCTACAGTTCAGTTACAAGTGGTTTGTCGCTTTATTGAAGCATTTAAACAGCATGGTACCAGCCGTTGACGAGGTGAAAACCATTAATGTAGTTGACTATCCGGCGGATGCATTTGCTTACAGGGGCAACATCGACACCAGTTTTATTGAATCCAATGCCTATTATTCCTATTTGTGATATAAATTACGAATAGGGATTACTCCTGAGTTTTTCATTACAATCTTTTCATTGGGTTTTTTTAATTTTTCAAGCTAAGGAAATACCCCATTTCAAGGCAAATTTGATTAAGCCGTAACTCTAAATCAAGAAGGAAATTGGGTGAGGGGCTAGTTACCAACACATAAATATTCGCTAACCTAAAAAGTAAGAAACTCACATTTCTTACACTCCCCATATGCAGTCCAAAATGCCTTGATCTGAGCATTATAAGAGTCCGTAGATGCATATATGATTCGATTGATGAAATTATAAAGGACTATTCGGTAATGCAATTCTATTAATCGGGCGATCGCATTGAATGATACCACTACTAATACGCACTTTTCCAAGGACCGCTAAAGCGGCATAAACCGTCCTTCTAATAATCTCTCCGTCAAGTGCCACTAAAGTGGCGGACACGATCCTGCTAATCAACATTCACCAAAACATAGTACGACGAGTAGCGGTCTAATTAACATAACATGATCTTATAGTACAGCCGCATGTAAGTTTTTCCCATCTACTAATCCCCACGGCAGCTAATGATCGGCAGCCGCAATGGGCTGAAAGGTCATCCTGCTACTCAACTTCCACCTGCCCACTGCGGCAGCCTCTACATTAGCTGCCATTCTTTATCTTGCATCTGTCCTATAAGCATATTATGTTAAATATCCCCGTGAGAAGATTTAGAAGTTTGAGAACGTGCTACTAAACGCGCTACCTGTCACTCAGCATTTTCAGGTCGCTTCTCAAACCTTTGTCAGTATTTCGGGCAGAACGAGTTAGTTCTTCGCAAGCCATCACCAAAACCGACACTCCCCGCATCCATTCCCTCGACCTCCACCAACCAGCGTCCGCCGGTTGGTGGTATCGGTTTTTTCCGTTCAGACGGATTGTCTTGCCGCACACTGCCCCTCGCGTGTCCATTAAATTGCTCTGTACCATTATTTTGCTACCACATCCTCGACCAGTCGCAATTCATGGCCACACATCGGGTCAGCGAGCGGCAATGAGCGTCGCCACAGCCCACTTGCTAAAGAGCGCAAGCGGGCTGTGGTGTTGGTTTTTTCCGGAATATAAGCCCTGTTTGGCCACCCGCTGCACCACTCGCGCGGCAAAACTATTGCTCTGAATCCTTCTCCCATCAATCAACCCTCGTCCAGTCGCAATGCTTTGCCGCACTTCGGGTGCAGTGCGTGGCCGTGAGCGTCGCCACAGCCCCCGTGCTAAAGAGCGCACGGCGGCTGTGGTGTAAGTTTTTCCCGGAACGCCTACCCTGTTTTGCCGCACACTGTCCCACTCGGCCGGACAAAAAATTGCTCTGCAAACCGCCTCCGGCGGTCAATCCCTCTGCCAGTCGCAATTCTTTGCCGCCCTTCGGGGCCAGCGAGCGGCAGTGGGTACACCAGCCTTTCGTCGCCCCCGCCCACGTGCTGAAGAGCGCACGAGCGCGGGGAGGATGGATTTCTCCGTCTGCAAGCCCTGTTCCGCGCCCTGCCCCTGCGGGGCAGCGCGCGGGTGAGGTGTTCTTCTTATAGGTATTTCCTAATTCCGGACAGGGCTGGGGGGTAATTTTTTTTCTTTAAAAAACATATACGAAAGTACGGCAGCCCGGTCGGGGGGGCAAGGCCAAGCCCGTTGGGTGTTGTCATATTTTTTTGAATTGTTTATCAAAAAACTGCATAAACCCTTTACCAATCAGTTGATTTCCGGTTGGCAGTTTTTTTTCTTTTGGTAAAAAAATATGACCCCCAGCCTTGCCCCCCCGCCCTGGCTACCGTGTCCGGATTGGTATATGTTTTTTAAGAAAAAAAATTAAAAGGCATTCACCAAATTCAAAGCAAAAAAAATTATTAAGGAGGGTGATGCCACTGGCGTTGCAACCGGATTATCCGTTCCGGATCCTGCTGGTTTTCACCAGCCGGTTGCCCATGAACAGCCGCCCCAGACAGGCGTAGCGCAGACCGTCGATCCCGTGGTTGAACCGGTCCACCGGAACGTTGAGCGGGTTTCCGGCTGCATCTTCCTTCCACTTGTAGTTCTTGAACTCGCGGATCAGGTTCACCGACCGCTTGGTAATCCGGATCGGGTGCCGCTTGAGAATGTCAATCCCGGCCAGGATCGAGTCCGCCCCCTTGAACGTGGGCTTGATGTTAAACCCTTCCTGCCGGATTTCGTGGATGCACTTGGGCTGATTGTCGGCGATGATCTCATCGGCCTTGGTGATGCCCAACTGGTTCATCCACTTGCATATTTCCGGATTGGTCAGACCCCGGGAATAAATCAATTCATCCAGGTAGAGATGGCCTTCGGCCATCCCTACCTTTACCAGGGCAGTCGGATCGTTGGAGAACCCGAAGTCCATCCCGTAGCTGATCCACTTGCAATCCGGCGCGAACGAATCCACCACCTCCCAGTTGGTAAAGATCAGCCCCTTGATCTGGCCGATCTCGCCCAGACCGTAAATCCGCCAGTAATTTTCATCAACATTTTTCAGGTTTTCAATCTCTTTGACTAATTCCGCAGGCAAAAACTGCAAATTGTCCAGGTAGGTTGAATGGATGAAAGTGCAATCCTGCCGGGGGATCACCACATCATAGATCCAGTGTTCATCCATCGAGGGGTTGAAATCAATGAAAATCTGCTTTTCCGTCCGGAGCGACAATTGAACCCAGTCTTCCAGGTTCAGTTCGTTGGCCTCATTGATAAAAAGAAAGGCGCGCTTCGCGCCCCTCTTTTTCTGAGGCTGGTCAAGGCTCATGAACTCAAAGAGGTTGCCATTTAATATATAGGTGTTCTCAGTCTTGTTGTGGTTCCGTTCATCGTAAAGGTCATTCGCCCGGAGGATCTCGAAAAAATCCCGCATGGCCGAGGCTTTCAGCGCCGGCATGCTCTTGCGGACAATGGAGAAAACCATGTCGGTATCTTCAAACGCCTTGACTAAGATCAGCAGTTGTAGGATGGAAAAAGTTTTTCCGGACCGGCTGCCGCCCTGGTTCACCACGATCTTTGTCCTGGCGCCATAGTTTTTCTCAAAGACCACCGAAACCCGGATCTTCTTCTCCATGCCTGGTTAATTTCCCTTGACAACCTCGAACGTGATCTTGGTCACCTTGTCTTCCGGTGGTGCAATGTCCAGGTTCATCCGCTGGAGCTTTGGCCGGATGAACTCCTGCAGGGTTGACCACAGTTCCACCCGTTCTTTGGGTTTGAGCTTCTGAACGTCCTCTTCCAGGCTCTCATCCAGCAGACCCAGCACAAACTCGATGCGCTCTTTGTTGGCGGCCGTGGTTTTGTTGATGGCGCCTTTGGGTTTGCCGCCATGACCTTTGGCAAACTGTCCCTTTTCATTCTTTACAACCATATCTACCCATATTTTATGGTTCAACTTGTCATCCTGCCGAATCCTCAGTTCCGGTCCCGGTAGATGATTTTTTCAATACTGCTGATGCTGATCCCATATTCGGCGCTCAGCTCATTCTTAATATCTGTGTAAGTCCTGCCGCCCTGGTCAATGGTGTTTCCCTGCCGGGCATAAGAATAGTACAACTGTTTCACCAGCCATTTCTTCGCCGAGGATAACGGTAGCAAACCATTTTTCACCAGCGCTTCAACTTCAATCCCGAAGTGGTCACGCAGACCATTGATCACCTTTTCTGTCTCTGGGTTCATTTCGCCGTTTCTTACAAAATTACAACTATTTCAAATCAATAACAATCTATTATATATGTTTTTGCCAATGTTTACTAAACTATAACTTTAAGTAATTGTATGTTTGCGGTATTTAATTTTTTGGTCAATATGAAGTCATTCTCCACCCCGCCCATCGCCTTTTCCTTCGCCAAAATCGACCCCGACACCGGCATCCTGCAAAAAGTTGTGGTTGCCCAGGCTGGCAAGGTTAAATCCTATTTCGAGCAGATTGATGCTACCACCCTGTCGCAGATTGAAGCCTTGGGCAATGCAAAGGAGGCAGGGATAAAAGCCCGTTTCGGCCACCCGAACATGTGCAGCTCTTCCTTTGGCACCTATATCGGGAGGTTTAAAAATTTCCAGGTCGAGGGCGACAAGGTATTCGGGGATCTTCACCTGGATGATGTCTGCAAGGATTCGCCCACCGGGAACCTATTCGATTACATTGTCAAAATGGCAAAGAACAACCCCGACATGTTTGGCGCCTCCATCGCCTTTGTGCCGGCTGAACCGCAGATCACCGATGCCGAGTACCCATCCACCCGCATCGAGCAGCTTCTGGCCACCGACCTGGTGGATGATCCTGCCGCCACCAACTCTTTGTTTGCCGTTGATTCATTTTCCTACCAGGCCACGCAGTTCCTGGACACCAACCCGGCCATCGCCCAGCTCATCGCCCGCAAGCCTGACACCATCATCGAATTTATGCTCAAGTATTATTCAAACAATCAAACCATGAAAAAGGAACTTTTCCAGAAATTGAAAAACCTGATCACCCCGGCATCCGATGGCGCTGACCAGGACAAGGTGAACCAGTACAACCAGACCATCGAGCAACTGGAGGCCGACTACCAGGGGCAAATTTCAACCCTCGAAGCGGATCACCAGCGACAGCTCGCAACCAGGGAGACCGATTATCAAAAGCAGCTTTCAGCGCTCAACGAACAAATCGCCACCCTTCAGGATCAGCTCTCAGCCAGGCCAACCACCGTCGAAGCTGCCGATCCGCAAATCAAGGTCGGTGCATCTGAACAAACCTTCGGCAAACAGCTCCTCAGCCAAATACCCGCCCACCTGAAAGATAAACTTAAAAGGCCGGCAACTCATCAATCGTAAATCGTCATTCGTAAATCGTAATTCCAAAAACCATGTCCAACATTTTTTCCCACTCCGTCAGTCCTGCTTTCACCAAGCAGTCAATCCGTGATTTCTTTGTCAACCCATTTTTCATGGGCGAGGATATCCGTGGCGCCATTACCGTCAGAACCGACATCAAAGGAACCGAGAAACTGAACAAGATTTCCCGGCCAAGTTTCATCACCAAGCCCAAGGCAAACCCGGGGTTTACCCCATCAGGCACCTTTACGCTTTCACACCCTTCCATCACTGTCCAGCCGATGGCCATGGAATTCGAGCAGAACGGCCGGGCTTTCTGGGGGTCCATCATCGAGCAGATGCTGGCCTCCGGTTACAAGGAGGACGACGTGGAGCGGATGAAGGAACCCGATGTCTGGAACAAGATCATGTTGCCCATCATTGCCCAGGCTGGACAACAGGACTTGATCCGCCAGATGTTCTTTGCCAACCCGACGCAGGAGGAACTGACCTCGGGTATCCCGACCGGTACGGTGGATGATGATTTTTCCGGGTACACCGGTTTTATGACCCACTTTTTCAATGATGTTTATGCCGGTACCATTCCATCCGCGCAGCATGTGGGGATCGCCTCTTCGGTGTCTGCCGTCAAAGCTGAGAAAATTCTCACCTATACGGCCAACACCGACACGCTGATCACCGTCACCATCAACGGCAAGGATTACACCCAGGCATACGCATCCAGTGCAACCGCCACCGTGGCCGCCTGGCTGGCAGCGCACAAAACCACCATCGAAGCCCGGGGAGGCATAAACGGGGTGATCGTGACCAATCCAACTGGTGCCCAGATCAAGGTAGTCGGCAAATACAAGGGTCAGGCCTTCACCTTCACCGCCGTGGCCGATGGCTCCGGAACGTTTGCCGCTTCCGGGGCAGTCTCTGCCGTCAAGGCAAGCACCCTGAGCGCCAACGAGGCCGACACCACCTTCGATTCAATGATCGATGCCGCCCGTCCCGAGATGTTCGAGTTTCCCTTGGTGTTCATGGTCACCCGCTCCATGTGGCGCAACTTTGTTCACACCATCAAGGGTAAAACCGGCGATCTGCCGCTCACCATGATGCTCAACGGGGTCAACGTGCCATCTTACGAAGGTTACCCCATCCTGGTCCGTCCCGATTGGGATACATGGATTTCCGGTTATCAGAATGGCATCCAGCCACACCGGGCCATCTTCACCACCCAGCAGAACCTGATCTTCGGTACTGATGGTCTGATGGACCCGCAGGATGTCGAGACCTGGTACAACCCTGATCTGCAGATGCGTCGTTACCGGGTGCAGTACAAGGCACAAACCGCCTACCTGCACACCGAGCTGATGATCCTGGCTGGTTTTGGCGATTAATTCTCAATCCTGGTAACATGGCCTCCAAGCAGATCAACACGACAAGGTTTTTTGAGTTTAACTATTCGCCGGTTCTCAACCTGTTCGATACCGATCACATTGCCCAAAGGGTCAATTACCAGGACTTTGTCCCGTTTGGTGATGACAATGCACTTCCCCGCCAACTGATCAAGCTGGCGCGGGAGGTACCGGTCCACCGGGCCATCCTCAATTCCAAAACCACCTACATTCTCGGACAGGGGATCCAATCTTCCGATCCTGTCACGCAAAAGTTTATCGAGGTTCCCAACAACCACAAGGAGCCATTCTGGTACACCCTGAAAAAACTGGTGTTCGATTACCTCACCTTTGGCAACTGCTATTATGAACTGGTCACCAACAAAAAGCGAAGTTTCGTTTTCATTTACCACCAGGATGCCTCCCGGGTCCGGCTCCACATGGATGGCAAACAGGCGCTGATCCAACCAGACTGGTCACTGTTTAAGGGAAAAGGGGATAAAGAGGTCCGGTCGGTCAGTTTGTTTCCTGACTTTTCCAAGGGCAGCGATGGGCTGCTTCACGCCATGGTCCAGATCAAGGATTATGAACCTGAGTTTACCTATTATGGCATCCCTTCCTACTTTGCCGGGATCCGCAACATCATCATTTCTGGTCTCACCAACATTTGGAACCAGACCCGCCTCGAATCGTCGTTTGCCACTCCCGGACTGCTGGTCATTCCGGGGGTGAACTCCGACGAGGCAGCCGACGAGCTGGACGCCATGTTCCAGCAATACAAAGGTGCCCTGAGCTCCAAGGCCAATGAGATCATCATCCAGTACCTTTCCGACCTTGGGCCGGGGATCAGCTCTCAGGAAGCCAAGTTCATCTCATTCCAGCGAGAGAAGGAGGATAACTGGACCGACCTGCACAAGCAGTCTGAAATCTCCCTGATCACCATCCACAACTGGTTCCGGACATTGACACCCTATTCCGACGACAAATCCGGTTTCGATTCCGGCAGAATTTTAAATGAATATGAAATCGCCATCACCACCGTGATCCACCCGATCCAGGAAATCTTCCTGCAGTCGCTCCAAACTTCGCTTTACGAGTGCAACCTGGTGATCCGAGACTTTGAGTTCATCAACACCCCGCCCATCAGCCGCATCAACCCACTGAAGTTTGTCTGGGAGGTCCGCCGCGACTCCGGCCTCGATTACGATAAAAACGACCCTGCGCAAAAGGTACTGATCCTCCAGCTCCAAAACACCTACGTCACCCCCAATCCCTCAGCGCCATGATATTTCACCATTTCACCATCACACCATTTCACCATCTGCCATGTCCCTGATCTCCGCCTCCGATGTCATCTCTCTGGCCTATCTCACCGAGATTGACCGCACCCTGGTCAAGGATGAAGTAATACAGACCGCCGAGCTCAAATACATCAAACCGGTGCTTACCTCCACGCTTTATGCGGATGTAGTAACCAATTCCGGCAACTACTCCATCCTGATCAGCGAGTACATCAAGCCCTGCCTTGCCTTTTTTGTCAAAGCCTCGCTGCTCAACCAGCAGTTATTGGAAACTGCCCAATACACCCCCGGCGCCGATCCTGCCGTCTCGCCATCGCTGATTGAAGTAACCACCGCCGTGCTGATCCCGCCCGGCCATCGCCGCGACACCCTCAAAGAGGTACTTTCGATCGCCTATGCCAAACAGTCCATCTTAAAGGAATACGTCATAGCCCAAAACTACCCGCTATACACCATCCCAACCTCCAGACGGGTATCAGGATTCCGCATCACCACCAATTCGTAATTCGTCATTCGAACCATTCGTAAATAACAAAACATGCCACTCGCCAAAAGATTAGTAAACTGCAATCTCGCCGCCGCCGATGGCGATGCATTCACCCCATACATCCAGATCCCCAATGGCGCCACCAAAATCACTGTCCAGTTCATTTATACCGGTCTGGACAACGACATCACCTGCACCATGCAGCAAAGCCTCGACGGGTATAATTTCGACACCTGCACCAACGATGAAGACACCCCGGTGGCCATTATCCTGGACAAAGATTTCCCCTCCATGACACTGAACGTCTCCGACC
>JAPLDO010000178.1 GCA_026391715.1 Bacteroidota bacterium | reverse complement strand
ACACATTCAACTCAATGTGTTTTCCAACACAAAATACTGGTTATGTATTGGGTGATCAGGGTTTTACTTTCATCAAAACTACCGATGGAGGATTGACCTGGATAGATATGGCATCCCCAACCGAGGCTATCAACGGCAGTTATCATGCTTTTTATTTCACCTCGGAGGATACGGGTTATTTTTGTGGTGATTTCGGATATATCATTAAAACCATGGATGGAGGAAATACCTATTCCCCATTGAATTCAAGTACTACGCAAGATCTTTATTCCATGGCCTTCATAAATAAAAACACAGGATTTGCGGGAAGTTCATCTGGAACAATTTTAAAAACAATGGATGGTGGCAATACCTGGATTGAAAAACATAGTGGCGCTTTTTACGGAGCTTCCCGGTTTTTATTCCTCGATTCTTTACATGGATATTGTCTGGGAAGTCGCATTGAATATTTAAAAACCGATGATGGCGGAGAAACATGGACCCCGGTTTTGTTCACATTATCGAATTACAATTTTGGCGGAATGTTTTTCACTGATCCGGATACTGGATATCTCGTTGGAGAGAACGGAATGATTTTTAAAATAACGAATGGAGGGATTTATACGGGAACTCAATATCGAAATCCAGAAGCTGATTTAAAAATCTTACCCAACCCGAATGATGGCAATTTTGTCGTCGATCTCCCAATTCAATCAGAAAACATTAGCGTTCAATTATTCGATCTTTCCGGCGTCAGAATTTTTACCGCGATGTTACCTTGCCAATCAGGAAAAGTTGAATTAAAACTATCTGCGGTAAAATCTGGCATTTACATTCTGAAAATTATTTCTACATCAAAAGTCCATACTGGTAAAATAATCATAAGGTAACTATTGTTGAAAGCGCAGTTAGATATTACCTGAAATCCCTGAATTTTCTAATCTTTCAAACACCTTACGGGGAAAGCATTCTCCCTGCTGCTCCAGTACCGCGAAACACTTGGATTGAAGATGTTGACTCCCCTTGCAAGCGGCTGATTCCAGGCATTAGATGTAGAAGTCCAATACATTGTAGCTGTTAACAAACCTGTTGTAAAACTCCAGTCGCTATTTAGGTAAAATACACCTTTCAAAAGCGCGAAAAATCCGGGGTTGAGCCTCATATCTTTAAGAAAACCTCCGGAAATTCCGTCGGCAGGCGGCGAAACTCCAATAGCAACGTTGTTTACAAGAAGCTGCCAATCCGCCTCAGTAGGTACGTGCCATTCGGGAGGACACAAACCCTGGTTGTAACTTGTATTGCCATATTTCATCAGCTCATCCCACTGATAAAGTCCTCCATAAATCTTGCAACCGGCGTCGGTAGGTTCGCAATATTTTTCGTTTACACAATTATCCGTCTGCGACTGATATGATGATGCCAATGTGGTTCCATAAACCAGATTCTGGGTCATCCAGCAGCGTCCTCCAACCATACCTGTTTTGTATCTCTTTCCGTCTCTGACATCTGTAAGATCTCCGCCGCAACTGAATGAGTTATTCTGTATGGTAATAGTCCTCGGCAATGTTGAGGCAGAGCATCCGAAATTGTTTGTGAAAGTATAAGTTACAGGATAAATCCCGGCGACTGCGCCTGAAGGATCAAACTCATAAAATCCTGTGGATGAATTGTAACCCACGCGGGTACCTGTGAATTTACTCTGTCCCTGGATATAAGGCGCCGCTCCTCTCAGTGTGAATTTTTTTGCTCCTGGAGTTGTAATTGTGTCGAAACAGGAGGCGAAAACAGGAATTGGTTTTGGATGTATCACGATTAAATGGGAGTTAGACAAAACACATCCGGTAACGTTGTTGGTGTCAGTCAAACTGATTGTGGCAGTTCCAGTGGTAAGCCAGTTTATGGTTATGACGTTTGTTCCCTGACCGCTGGCGATAATTCCCTTTGACGTGGGCAAAACCACCCATTTGTAGGTACACTGTGGATCAAAAGACGTCTGGTAAGTTTGTGAACCGCCTTCGCAGTTTGGAACTGTCCCTTGGGTTATGGTTGTGTCGGGCAATGGATTAACAGTTACGGGGAGTCGGAAAGCAGGGTATCCTGGGCAACCGAGGGAGTTGATGAAATTTGCTTCGATCCATTGGCTTCCTGGAGAATTCCAGGTAACGGTGGCTGTCGAATTTGTGGCGCCTCCGCCTGTTGTAATTATACCGCCTGATATTGTCCATGAATAGTTCGTCATTCCCGGTTGAGTAGTATAAACATTGCCGGTTGATCCATCGCACACAACTGATGCCCCCGATATTTGAGGAATGGGTCTTTGTTGCAAGGTGACGGTAAATGGAACTGTGGTTTTATTGCATCCGGTTACATCAATAGTTTCTGTAACCGTGAGGATGCCGGGAGATGCGGCAGAAGCTCCCCAGGCTACGCTTATCTGGTTCAGTAAAGGGCTTGATGTGAAAGTTCCGCCGGTAACAGCCCATTGATATGAATGACCGGAAATGTCGGGAGTGAAATAGATTTTGTTGGGTCCAAGTTCACATGCTGTGTCATTTCCTGATATAGAGGGTAAAGGCAATGGGTTTACTTTAATTGTCGAGTAGGAAACTCCTCCCGGACAGGTAAAAGTTCCTCCTCCCTGGTAACTTGGCGTGACTTTGTATTTAACAAAACCTTGAACAGTGTCGGTGGTGAACAGGGTTTGTGCCGGAATAGAATCAGTTGTTCCATTCAGAATAGCGCCGCTCACGCCCGAAACATTTTCAGCTATCCATGTATAGGTAGTTGGCGATGCATTTGGCGTAAAAGTTATCTTTTCGCTCATGCTTCCCGAACATATTGGCTGCGGTTGTGAGAGGATAACGGTGGGACTTGGGTTCACCAACAAGTTGTAAACCATCGGATCTCCGGGGCAACTTACGGAAGAGGAGGTAAATGCCGGCGTTACGGTAAATTTGATCACTCCTTGTGTAAGTAAAGAACTCCATATATTTTCGCCGGGGATGTTATTGCCGCTGTTGGGTGAAGAGAAACCTCCAATAGCGGAAGTAGGATTTACCGGATCAAAAGCTGCCGCAGTCCAGCTATATGAAACTCCCTGTATGGTAATATTCGATTGCAAAGGAACCGGCGTAAAGTTTGTTCCGGAACAAACCTGTGGCACAGGCGGATTTGGGGGGAAAATGACGGTGGGTTTTGGATTGACATTTACATTATATAGCAGAGGTTGGGATGAGCATCCAGCCGCCGAAGCGGTAATCGAAAAGGCGACTTGTTCAACGGTGGTCCCATTATTCGAGAATGTCCGCTGGATGGGGTTATCCGTTTGATTTGTAAGCACAGATGGCGTGATGTTCGCTCCGCCGGCGGCG
>JAPLDO010000152.1 GCA_026391715.1 Bacteroidota bacterium | reverse complement strand
TAAAGGTTTTTTGCCTCTGCGGATGACAACTGCCCAGCGAAATACAACTTCTTCGCCTATAGAGGGTTTGGTGGTTTTCAACACCGATGATAAAGCCATGAATGTTTTTAACGGAACTTCATGGCGCTTGACAAATCATGTTGTTTGCGGACAGTCCTTCAGGGACACAAGAGAAGGCAAAGTTTACACAACCTTACAAATTGGAACCCAATGCTGGATTGCGAAAAACCTGGCTTATTGGCCATCGGTTGTTGGTCCCGGTACCGGCGACTGTTATTTTAACCATTTTCCCATTTTCTGATACGATTGCGATCAATAACTAAAATTTATAAAAAGATGAAATACCCATGATCAATAAATTGCACACTAACCGGGAATGATCAAATTTATTCAAAATCAAAAACATAACGAAATTTAAACGAATGAAACCTAAAATGATGAAAGCAATTTATGTAACAGCTATGATGCTGTTTTTTACCATCAGTATGATCGCCCAAAACGGAAGCGTGGGCATCAACAACGATGGTTCAAACCCAAACGCCAGCGCCATGCTCGATGTTAGTTCAACCGAGAAAGGGTTTCTTCCTCCGCGGATGACAACTGCCCAGCGAAATGCAATTTCTTTGCCTGTGGCGGGTTTGGTAATTTTCAACACCGACGAAAAGGCTTTAAATATTTATAATGGCGCCTCATGGGGCTTGATAAGTCCGATTGTTTGCGGGCAACCTTTTACCGACCCACGAGATGACAAAGTTTACACCGCGGTGCAAATTGGCGCCCAATGCTGGATGAAAGAAAACCTTAACGTTGGGACAAAAATAGCTGGTACAGTTACGCAGACCAACAACGGCGCCCTCGAAAAGTATTGTTATGATAACATTGATGCAAACTGTGGTATTTATGGGGGACTTTACCAGTGGGACGAAGCGATGCAATATTCCTCCACACCGGGAGGACAAGGCATTTGTCTTACAGGATGGCATTTGCCCACTGATGAAGAGTGGACTACTTTGATAAGCTATTTGGGGGGAATTGATGTTGCAGGAGGTAAACTTAAGGAAACCGGATACGCTCACTGGATTGCACCAAACGCAGGCGCTGACAATAGCAGTGGATTTACTGCCCTGCCCGGCGGCGTCCGGGATCTCAGTGGGTCGTTCGCCGATCTGAGCGACAACGGCGGCTGGTGGTCGTCATCATGGAGCGATGCTTCAAACGCATGGCATCGGGGACTGATCTCTGATCTCGCCAGTGTTCTTCGGTACAACTACAATAAGCCGCTCGGATTTTCGGTGCGCTGCATTAAGAACTAATTGATTTATATGATTATCTCTTTACATTTGTCTGGTAATTCTTTGATATTCAAAGATTGAACCTAATACGAAAAGGAAACAAATTGGACTTTAGCCAAATTTTAATTTTTCTATCCACTTTTCGGAATGTGCCAAAGATTCGCTTACTTTATTCAACCACACACCGCGATTTGTGCTGAGTTAAGTCGAATAAACTGTCGAATCTTTTTGGATATTAATAGTTTCACCTTTCAAAAAGGTGAAACTATTCGCCGCTCATCAACAATATTCTTGCAAATAATTTCAGCTTTATAGCTATTTTTTTTTGGAATTTTGGCGTAATCAAATAATTTTGCATCACACTAATTAATCTTTAATCACATGAAAAATCTTTTCAAATTTATCGTTGTGCCGGGAATCTTTTTGATTATCCCATTTCTTAACACTTTCGCACAAGTGAGCGTCAATACCGATAATTCCCAGCCGGATCCATCGGCGATGCTGGAGGTGAAATCAACTACGAAAGGCGCTTTGCTGCCCCGGATGACACTGGCAGAGCTTTCGGCAATTTCAAACCCTGCCAACGGTTTACAGGTGTTTTGTACAACCGACGGTAAAATGTATATTTTTGTTTCAACTCTTAATCTTTGGAAAGAGGTGGCTTATGGACCAGGGACAATTACGCCGCCTTTTTCATGCGGTAGTTCCATAACTGATAGCAGGGATGGTAAAACTTACACTACAGTTCAGATTGGAACTCAGTGCTGGTTTAAGGAAAACATGAATATCGGAACAAGGATAAATGGCGCGCTGGCACAAACAAACAACAGTATTATTGAGAAATATTGCTTCAATGATCTGGATTCATTTTGTGCTATTTATGGTGGTTTGTACCAATGGAATGAGATGATGCAATATGTAACCACTGAAGGAGCGAAGGGGATTTGCCCTACAGGTTGGCATATTCCAACGGATGCGCAGTGGACTATAGCGACTACCTTCCTTGGAGGAACAAGTGTAGCGGGAGGGAAAATGAAAACAACCGGCACTGTCGAAGCTGGCACAGGTTTATGGTATGACCCTAATACCGGCGCTACCAACGAAAGTGGGTTTTCAGCCCTCCCGGCAGGTATCCGCGACTCCGGTGGCAACTTTTGGGACGTTGGCTTCTATGGCTACTGGTGGTGTTCTTTGGAGACTGGCAGTAACTATGCTCTGTACCGGTACATGCTCTATGAGAATGGCGATGTGTACTCACCCATAACTAGTAAAAGTTACGGGAATTCTGTTCGTTGCTTACGTAATTTATAAGACTATTGGGAATTAGCCCATTTTCCTATTTTTACCACGGGCTTGTCGAAGGGTGGGGTTTTGAGCATACGCCATCGCATTTTTTGAAAATCCAATAACTATCTGTTTATCTATTGCCACGACCTTCAGGTCGTGGCAATTTTAGTTGATGATATACCGGGCTCAAGACCTGCAACATGCAACCTGGAACCTTGAACCTTGAACCTGCGTTCAGAATGTCATAATTTATCCGGTTTGCAGTCTGGCTGCGGATGTTGGAGTTCGCATTTGGTATCGGGAAATTTTCTTAATTTTATCCACTGAATAAAAAACGCTGTTTGCGCATCAAAAAATATTGAATATGAAGATACTTAGAAATGTTTTCCGGATTTTGATTGGCTTGGTTTTTATCTTTTCCGGTTTTGTTAAAGGCGTTGATCCGCTTGGAACCGTTTACAGGATGGATGATTATTTCCTTGCCTTCAATACTCCCTGGTTCATTCCATTTAGCCTGTATCTGACTATTTTTATGGTTACCCTCGAATTTACTATCGGAATCAGTTTGATGTTTAACCTTTGGATCAGAAAAACTGTATGGGTTTTATTGCCAATGATGATGTTTTTTACAATCCTGACCTTTTTCGACGCAGTATATAATATTGTCGCCGATTGCGGGTGTTTCGGCGACGCCCTGAAAATGACGAATGTTCAAACCTTCATCAAAAACCTGGTTCTGATGGCGCTTGTTGTTCCTGTATTTATTTTGCGCAAACAGTTTAAAAGCTTGTTTTTGCCGCGTACCGACTTTGTCCTGATTATACTTGCGGCGGCGGCATTTTCATTGCTTTCGGTTTCATGTTACCGGCATCTTCCAATGATTGACTTTATGGGATGGAAAGTTGGAAATAAGGTGAACAAAAAGGAGAATAACCCGGTAATTTTTTATGTCACATATAAGAACAAACTCACCGGAGAAGAAAAGGAATATATCTCGCCTAATTATCCCTGGAATGATTCGGTGTGGCTTTCGAACTGGATTTTTAAGAGTCAGCGGGCTGTTGACACTAACAAGGATAAAGGACTAACGCTGAGAGTTGAAGAGGAATTCGGCGGCGATTATACGCCTATTGTACTCGACAATGTTGATTTTCACTTCATCCTGGTGGCATACAATCTGAGTAAAACAAATACCGGGGGATTTCATAAAATTCTGCCATTTTACAAAAAGGCAATCGCAGATGGCTATTCATTTCTTTGCCTTACAAGTTCGTCGCCTGCCGAGATTCGGAAATTCAAAATTGCCAACGGCGCCGCCTTCGATTTTTTTATTGCCGACGACGTAGTTTTGAAAACTATGGTTCGTTCAAGCCCCGGACTGATTCTTCTGAGGAATGGCGTGGTGATTGACAAATGGGGTTTCCGCGATTTTCCTGCCTACGAAGAGGTAAAAGCGGATTATCTGAAAAAATAATCAATGAAAAAATTCATACTAAAACGTCTCTGGTACGGACTTTTGGTTCTTCTCGGAGTTGTAGTGGTTGTCTTTTTTCTATTTAATGTTTTACCGGGCGATCCGGCAAGGATGATGCTTGGTCAGCGCGCCGATATTGCTTCGGTTATGGCTATCAATAAGGATCTTGGTCTCGACAAACCCCTTCTGATTCAGTTTGTGAATTACCTGAACGATCTTTCACCTATATCGGCGCATAATAATAGGGATAGAGATAGCTACTTGTTTCTGGATCCTGAGAAATATGGAAAATGCTTAACTCTTTTCAAGGCAGGACAAACTTCTGTAGTGTTGAAAGCGCCATATCTGAGGCGATCATACCAGTCGAAGCGCAATGTTTCTGAAATTCTTGCCGAGGGATTTGTAAACACATTGATTCTTGCCATAGTAGCCATGATATTTGCAATGATTGCAGGAATTGCCATTGGCGTTGTATGCGCTCTGTATAAAAACAGTTGGATTGATCGACTCTCATTGGTTTTCTCTGTACTTGGCATGTCGCTGCCGTCATTTTTTGTAGCTATTCTGAACGCCTGGATTTTTGCTTTTCTTCTTGGACGGTTTACCGGATTAAATATGTCGGGCAGTCTACTTGCAGTTGACGATTTTGGCAATGGTAGTTTTATTGAACTGAAAAACCTGATACTTCCCGCCTTCACGCTTGGCGTCAGACCTTTGGCGGTTATTGTTGAACTTACGCGAAATTCGCTGCTCGAAGTCATGTCGCAGGATTATATCAGAACTGCCACGGCAAAGGGATTAAGCCGGAAAAGAATCATCCTGAAACACGCGCTTAAAAACGCATTGAATCCTGTTGTCACCGCCATTTCCGGCTGGCTTGCCTCATTGCTTGCCGGGGCGGTATTTGTTGAGTTTATTTTCGACTGGAAAGGAATCGGACTAATAATTGTGAACGCCCTCGATAAATACGATTTTCCAGTGGTAATGGGCGCAGTGCTGTTTATCTCCATTATTCTCGTTGTAATTAACTTTCTGGTTGATATTGTTTATGGATTGCTTGATCCGAGGGTGAGGATGGAGTAGGAGAGAATTGACGAAATGGATGGAAGTGTATTATGCTGTTGAATCTTGTTTGAAATACTCTTTGTTATGGAAGTGTATAATTTTCTTTGAAACGGAATGTTAAAAACGTTTCCGGCTTGATCATTACAAATAAAATTAAAAATTATACGTTACTCTTCAATATGATCAGGTTCAGAAGTTGCCCGGTAATGAGGTCATGCTGTCGTGTGCTCACTTTTTAACTTGTTCATTCATCTTTAAAATATCTGCCATAAACCAAACCCATAAACTAAAAAAAGATCCAATGAGAAAAAAAATTGTTGCCGGTAACTGGAAAATGAATACAGTGTTTTCGGAAGCGGAAACTTTGGTAACCGAAATTGCTGATTCGTTAGATGATGTTGAACTGAATGGCGCCGAAGTAATATTATGTCCTCCTTTTATTTATCTCGAAATGATAACGGATGTGGCTTTTGAATCAAACTTTAAAGTAGGGGCTCAGAATATTTACCCCGCCGATTCGGGCGCATTTACCGGAGAGATCAGTCCTCTAATGCTAAAGGAGTTGAACGTGGAGTATTGCATAGTCGGTCATTCCGAGCGGCGACAATATTTTCAGGAAAGCAACGAGTTTCTGAAGAAAAAGGTGGATGCGTTGCTCATTCATGGGCTACAACCGATTTTTTGTTGCGGCGAAGTACTTCCTGAAAGGGAGGCAAACCAACATTTTGATGTTGTAAAACGGCAACTGGAAGAGTCGTTGTTTCATTTGGCGCCAGCCGCTTTTCTGAATATTATTATTGCTTATGAACCTGTTTGGGCAATTGGAACCGGCGTAACTGCCACCAAAGAGCAGGCGCAGGAAATGCACGCATACATCAGACAGTTGATTTCGGAAAAATACGGAGCCGACGCTGCTTCTGAGACAAGTATATTATATGGCGGAAGCTGTAACGGAAAGAATGCTGCCGAACTATTTTCCCAACCCGATGTTGACGGCGGGTTGATCGGCGGCGCCTCTCTGAAGTCCGCCGAGTTCATTAAAATTACTACATCATTCTGATATGGATTATTTTGAAGTTGCCATAACCGGGTTGAACAATTTGGATCCCGGAATTGTTATTGCCCAACTTGGGGAGATGGAGTTTGAAAGTTTTTCGGAATCCGATTCAGGTATACATGCCTATATCCGGGAGGAACTTTACCGGGAATCGGAAGTTCTTACCTATCTTAATAACCTCTCCGAATCATTTGGTATCCTTTATTCCATTGAAAAAATTGCCATTCAGAACTGGAATGCCATTTGGGAAAGCGAATATCACCCGGTAACAGTTGCCGGGAAATGCCAGGTGCGGGCGCCGTTTCACACTCCGGTTCCCGGCATTTTGTATGATATTGTGATAGAGCCTAAAATGTCATTTGGAACCGCGCATCACGAAACTACATCTTTAATGCTCGAAATGACAATGAAGGAAGATATTGCGGGGATGCGCGTTCTCGACATGGGTTGCGGAACCGGCGTTATTGCCATTCTTGCGGCGATGATGAAAGCAAAAACCGTTGTGGCTATTGATGCCGACGAGTGGGCTTACGCCAATGCAATTGAGAATGTCCAACGAAATAATATACAAACAATAGAGGTGATACGGGGCGATGCAACTTCCATCCCCAAACCCGGGTACGATCTAATCATTGCCAATATAAACAGAAATACGCTCCTGAATGATATTCCTGCGTACGCCGCCAATCTGGAACAACACGGCGTTCTACTTATGAGCGGGTTTTATGAAGAAGATCTTCAGCAGATCAATGCCGCCGCCCTGGATGCAGGTTTTGAATTCATCGGATACAGAATTGATAATAACTGGGTTGGCGTTAAATACCGTAAATGAAACATCTCTCTGTAAAGAGCTGGCAGAAGCTGCTGATTATCCCTGCATTTATCTTTATTTCACTGGTAGCAGGTGGGCAGAAAAATACTGTGTTTTCCGGCGATTCAACAAAGTTTGTCGGTGAATTAAACGCTATTTTTTTCAATATGGCCGACAATGAAAAGAAGATCATTGCGCCATTTATGGAGGATTTTATCCAGAAATGGAATCAGGAACAGTTCGGGGCGTCGAAAAAGAAGATCATTTATTCCATCACCAATGAAATGGCGAGAAAGAAAATCCGGCTTTATCCCGATTTTTTCAATTACATAAATGCCCTTAATATTTTCGTCAACTCCCACCAACTGGAAGCCACTTTCAACCCATGGTCTGAGATTTTACTTAAACTTCTGTCCGAAAAGAATAGCCGGAAATTCCTCTCGTTTCTTGAATCATCTTCCTACTTTTTTGCTGAAAACCTTCTTTATAAATCCTCCACAACCCGTTGGAAAATTATTGCGCCATCTTACCGGTTTTCTTTTGATACTGTGCCAAAAATAACTTTTCCGGAATCCGGTCTGATTTGTTATGCCTCCGACGACAGCATGAATGTTTATGCCACAAAAGGCGTTTATTATCCTTTAACAAGTATGTGGAAGGGCAACGGCGGACGCGTTAACTGGAAACGGGCAGGGGAAGACCCCGAAAAGGTATTTGCAAACCTGGCAGATTATGAAATTCAAATGCGATTCCCTCAATTCACCGCCGACTCTGTTCAGTTTATGCACCGGAAGTTTTTCCCCTCGCCAATTGTCGGACGATATAGTGATAAAGCTCTTTCAGATGTAGCTCAGGATAAAATTTCCTATCCTCAATTTTACTCATATAATAAAATGATCGGCATTAAGCGGTTATTTGATAACATTGATTTTCTTGGAGGGTTTGCTATTGAAGGCAGCCGAATTATCGGGTCGGGAGATAAAACCAGAGATGCGCGGCTCTTTTTCAAAAAAGATGGAAAAGACTTTGTTATTGCCGGGTCAAATATATTTGTCATCCGTCCCGACAGAATAAATTCAGGAATGGCCTCGGTGACCATATATCATGACCAGGATTCGATATTTCATCCTGGTTTGCAATTGAAATATCTCGATGCAAAAAAGGAACTCGCATTTGCCAAAGACGAGCGGATACCGAGAATAAGTCCGTGGTTCGACTCTTATCATCAGATAGAGATTTATTGTGAAGCGCTTTATTGGAATGTGGGTGAACCGAGAGTCAGCTTTCAGATGATGAAGGGACCTACCAAGGAGGGCAAGGCTGTTTTTGAGTCGAGCAGTTACTATTCTCTGTCGCGTTATGAAAAGCTTCAGGGAATTGATGAGTTTAACCCGCTGAATCTGATCAAGACATTCACCGAAAAACGAAAATCACGCGAATTTACCCTCGAAGAATTAACCAATTATTTAAAGCTACCAACAGAACAAATCGAAAATCAGTTACTTAACCTTGCAATACGGGGTTTTCTGATATATGACCCGGAAGATAAGGTAGCCATCGTGAAGCAAAAATTGTACGATTATGTAACCGCCTTCATTGGAAAATCAGATTATGACGGGATATTTTTCAACTCTTTTGTATCTAATACTGCCAATGGCTTATTAAATCTGGAAACCTTCGACCTTACCGTAAAAGGTATTGATATGGTAGCTCTTAGCGACTCGCAGCAGGTTCGTGTTTACCCGGCAAACAAAGAGGTTATTCTAAAGAAGGATATGGATTTTACATTCAGTGGAAAAATTGAGGCTGGCCTTTTTGATTTTTATGCGACTGATTGTTCATTTGAGTACAACAAATTCAGGATGAACCTGCCTGCAATAGACTCTATGCTTTTCTATGTTCCTGGAAAAACCAGGGATCCAAAGACTGGATTGTATTCGCTAATCAGGGTGAAAACTGCCATTAATAACCTCAGCGGTTACCTTCTTATTGATGATCCGCTGAATAAATCGGGGTTAAAAGTCTTTCCGCAATATCCAGTATTCAGTAATAAAAGCAATGCTTTTGTTAATTGGAATAAAAATA
>JAPLDO010000162.1 GCA_026391715.1 Bacteroidota bacterium | reverse complement strand
CAAACCGGCAATCGGCGTCCTGCACGAACATAAGATCGGGAATGGCGTCGAGCAGCGCTTTATTTCGGGCGAAGCTGATGTTATGAGTTTCTTCCGCTTTTTGCCGTTCAGCTATCTGGATTTTTATCATCAGATTTGCATAAGCCTTTTCAGAAAGTTCTCTGGCAAATGCAAAAAGCATTTTCGATATTTTGATAAGCTGCGCTTCCGACATAACCGGGACTTCATTGAACGCCGCAATAAATTCTTCGCGGTTTGCTTCTATTTCATCGGCGTATTTTATTATGCTGTGCTCATCCTGTTCAAAATTCCGCACCTGCCCGATAAGCCAGTTGGCAATATGTTTGCCTCCAACAGTAATACTGGCTCCGGCGTCCCATAATCCTCCGCTCAAACAACGTTGAACAATAGGACCTGAAGTATTCTGCCTGCCAATCAATGCATCGGATTTAAAACAGTTTGCGCGACCTTTTTCTGTTTTGCGGATGATGTCGTTACACAATCGGCAAAAATTACTTGGTTGCGTAATCGGAGCGCCATCGGGGTGGGTGATAATGGAAGCAACGCCGGTAGCATCGGAGAACAAATCCTGCATTTGTTGGATTTCCTGAAGATCGAAAATGTCGGTAAACTGAATTTCGTTTGCTTTCCCGGTTTGTAAGTTAACTTCTTCCTGGTTTTTCATAATATTAATATTTGCTACTGCATACTTCTTGCTACTGTGAAATTAAAGACGCTTCCCTTTCCTTTTTCACTTTCCACCCAGATTTTGCCGCCGTGTGTTTCGATAAATTCTTTGCAGAGGATCAACCCCATGCCGGTTCCCCGTTCGTTATTGGTGCCGGCGGTTGAATAACTTTCGTCAATTCTGAAAAGTTTTTCAATTCTGTCGTTTGATATTCCAACACCTGTGTCGCTTACCGTTACTGTTAGTTCGCCCTGTTTCTCCTGTGCCGAAATGGTAATCGTTCCACCGGTCATTGTGAATTTAATGGCATTTGAGATGAGGTTTCTCAATACAACGCTAATCATGGCTTTATCAGCAAAAACAGGAGCATTAGGAGGTAAAGCCTTATTTATTATTATTGATTTTTGTCCTGCAATATCATCGAATGAAAGGATAATTTCATTGATGACGACCACCATTTCGAAGTATTCCGGGTTAAATTCGATTCTGCCTGTTTGCGATCGCGCCCATTCCATCAGATTCTTCAATAATTCCAATGCCCGATCAGATGATTTCAGGATAATCCCTGCATACTTTTCAATGCCTTCATAATCTTTTTCCCTTACCTGTTCCACAAGAAGGTTGCTAAAACCAACTATGGAGTTAAAGGGGCTTTTCAGGTCGTGGGCAATTATTGTGAAGAATTTATCTTTTTCGGCGTTGAGTTTTTGAAGCTCAATACTTTGTAACTGAAGTTCTTTTCTTTGCCGATAAAGGTTAATATGAGTGGCAACCCTGGCTCTTACTTCTTCGTGGCGAAAAGGTTTAGTGATATAATCAACTCCTCCTGCTTTTAGCGCTGTAACGATATCGTTTGTATCGTTTAATGCGCTGATAAAGATTATTGGCACATCGTTAAGGTTTTTGTTTTTCTTGAACAGGCGGCAAACCTCAAATCCATTCATATCTGGCATCATAATATCAAGCAGTATAAGGTCCGGTTTTTCTTTTTCGGCTACCTGCAATGCCAACATTCCGGTAGGAACCTCACGGACTCTGTATCCGTTGGCGTCGAGTATGCCGCCTAATATCTGAAGATTGTCGGGTATATCATCAACAATAAGAATGTTGGGAATGTTCTGGGTTAATAGACTAATGTTTCTCATTAATTTTTGTATTTAAGATTTGTTGCAGATGATCATAATCATAATTTTTTGCAAGCGTCAGGAGGCGATGCGCAAGTTCCGAATTATCCTGTTCGAAACTTCCGATGAGGCTTTTCAGGCGCTTAATATCAGCAACGGCAAGCGCTTCCAGCATTTTCAATCGCAAACTATCGGGCAACCGGGCTATGTCCTTTGAAATTGCATCCTCATTGCCGCTCAGGTATTTTACCTGGGATAAAGATGTATCATCCTCATAAATGTAATGAATGTCAAGAATTTTTCCAATGACGGTAAACAGTTCATTTTCGCGGAAAGGTTTACAAATATAACCTTGTATTCCCATTGTTTCAATTCTGTTTTTATCGCTTTCGAGCGTATTGGCGGTGAGCGCCACAATTGGCGTTTGCTTCCCTTTTTCGGTTAATTTAATACGACGGGTTGCTTCGTAACCATCCATCACCGGCATGCGCAAATCCATTAAAATAAGGTCGGGCGACCAGTTTTCGAATTTTTCAATCGCTTCTTCGCCATTTACAGCTTCATTTGTTTCAAACCCTACCATTTTGAGGAGTTTTACTACTACCTGGAGGTTCTCTTTTTTATCGTCAACAACCAAAATACGGTATGTTTTCTGATCTTTATCAATGCAGATTATGTGTTTTGCAATAACAGGTTTGATGGTTTCAGTAGCGCCTTCTTTGATTTCGACATAAAATTTAAACAGCGAGCCTTTTCCAACCTCGCTTGACACAGAAATATTGCCGCCCATCAACTGAGCCAGTTCCAGACTAAGCGCCAGTCCCAGTCCAGCGCCGCTTCCTTTTTTGATTCCGGCGGTAGTTTGAACGAAATGTTTAAAGAGGCTGGTTATTTCGTGTTCGGGAATACCGGGACCTGAATCCTGAATTTCAACAAAAAGGCGACTGGTAGCTTCGGTTACTTTATCGAACCGGACACGAACAGTTATGCCGCCTTCGTTAGTAAACTTAAGGGCATTGCCGATTAAATTGATGAAAATCTGACGCAATTTGCTTTCGTCAACCAGCACGTAGCGTGGAAGGTCGGCGGCAGTTTCAAAAACAAATCTAAGGTGTTTTGATTGTGCCTTTTCTTTGAAAATCAACTGTAAATCATTAAATAAAACAGGCAAATCAACATTTACAGGGTTTAACACAATACGCCCTGCCTCTACTTTTGAAAGTTCCAGAATGTCGTTAATCAACATTAAAAGATGCTCGCCGGAGCGGATGATGGAGGTGTTGTAATCTTTTTGTGTATCAGATAAAGCCTTGTCGCGGTTCATCAGTTGCGAAAAACCGATAATGGAATTTAATGGCGTCCTGATTTCGTGGCTCATATTGGCAAGGAAAATACTCTTTGCCTTGTTTGCCATTTCGGCTTCCTGTTTGGCTTGCAGAAGTAACGCTTCCGTCTTCTTGCGATCGGTAATGTCCTGCCCTTGAGCAATAGTGGCAACCGGTGTTTTACCATCAGTAGTAAAAAGAGTAGCCGAATTCCAAAGTACGGTTCTTACCGAATTGTCATTGTGTTGAATTTGGATTTCAACAGTTTCCCAACGCTCGCCGGTCAGAGTATTGCTGATTAACTGCATCGAATTTTTGGCAAGCGCGGGTGGAAACAGTATTTCCAGCGATTGTCCGAGAACTTCTTTTTCCGTAAGTCCGGTCAAATGCTCGAAGGCATGATTAAATCGGGTAATGCGGAATTGCGGATCCCAAACGATGATAGGCGCATTGGCATAGTTGATCAGGTTTTCGAGGTAGGAGTTGGTTTCGCGTAGCGCTTCTTCTGCCTGCTTGCGCTCGGTAATGTCGGAAACAAAATTCATGGTGGCGGGCAATCCTTCCCATTCAATTTTAACCCCGCTCATTTCAACCCAAAATATGCTATTGTCTTTTCTGATTATTCTTAAATGATATTTTTGGTCAACTGCTTCGCCACTTAGTCGTTTTTTTTGATTCATAAGTACCATGTTTCTATCGTCAGGATGGATAAATTCCAGAAACGGAATTGACATTAGTTCCCTCTCAGAATATCCTGTTAATACACACAACATCGGATTTACAAACTTCAAATCGGGTCCTTGAGCAACCCCAATACCTTCGATAGCGGTTTCTATCAAAAGACGGTATCGCTGCTGACTTTCACTAAGGGCTTTTTCTGCCTGCTTTCGTTCAGTAATGTCGCGTTCGATATACAAAATGCCGGTTGGATTGTTGTTGGCGTCGCGTAAAATGTTGGCATTGGCTTCACCATAAAATGTGGAACCATCTTTGCGTACCATCATGTATTCGGCAGCGCCGGTTAAATTGCCATTGAACATTTCAGCGATCAAAAAAATCGCCTTTTCGCGATAATCAGGATGTACAAATTCCATAGCGTTTCTGCCTATGAGCTCATCTGTCGAATCGTAGCCCCACATTGAAACAACTTTTGTCGTTACAAACTGTATTGTTCCATCCAATGCAGTAATGGCAATACCATCAGGCGAAGTTTCAATAATTGCTTTGAACTTTTCTTCGCTTGCCCGAAGGGCGTTCTCCGCTTTTTTCCTTTCGTCAATATTGCGGCTTACGCCTACCACTTCAATATCGCCAGATGGGTTATAGCGGAATTGGGTTGACACTTCTACCCATATTATAGCGCCGTCCTTGCAATATTGTTGGACCTCATTGATATAATAATTTGGTATTTCGGGATGCTCAATAAAGTTATGTGCATTTTTTACAATAGCATCATTTACTGCTGCAATTGAATCCGTTGTGAGGGAATCTTCCAGGGTTTCGTGCATTGCTTCTTCGGCAGTAAAAGCTCTTAACTGGAATACTGAAGGGCTTATATAAGTAAATTTGCCTGTTGTTAAATTTAATACCCAGATTACATCGGCAGTATTTTCGGTTAACAGGCGGTATTTTTCTTCGCTTTCGCGAAGTTCCTTTTCCACTTGTTTTCGTTTCGAAATATCAATAAATGAACAAATCACATGGTTCACGGACCCATCGCCATTTAACTGAGGCACGGCGTCAACCAGCAACCAGGCGCGGTCGTTAGTTAAAGGTCTATAAACCCCCATAATAATACTTCGAACAGGTAAGCGCGTGGCAATTGCCTGGGGAACGGGATGGGTATTTCCGGGAAACGGCGAACCGTCTTCGCGAATTACATTCCAGTTGGGGTCGAAAGATGTCCTTCCCATCAGTTGGTCTTCGGTAAGCCCAAGCAGTTCGAGAGCTTTGGAATTGCTTAATGTAATTTCGGCATTTGGCCCTTGCAAAAGCACTCCTACCGACATGTTCGTTACCAGGTTTTTTAACTTGACTTCACTGATTTTTAAGTATTCATCTGCCTTTTTGCGCTCGGTGATGTTTTCGAAAACAGTAACAAAACTCCCTTTAAAGGGACAGTAAACTGAAATAGAAAAATATTTATCAAGGGGGGCAAAATAGGTTTCGAAAGTTTCCGGTTTCCCAGTAATGACAACCCTTGAATAGGTTTCCAGATAAGGTGGATCGGCAGCATGATACGCGTCTTTGCTTGTTTTATTTACAACGGATTCTTTAGGGATACCAAGCTGTGCCTCAAATGCAGGATTAACTTCAACGATAATATAGTCTACGGGCTTGCCCTGCTTGTTGTAAACAAGCTTATGCAAAGCTGCTCCTTCAATCATATTGGAGTAAAGGAGGCGATATTTTTCTTCGTTCAGCCTCAGTGTTTCTTCCGCCTGTTTACGTTCGGTAATGTCGCGAAAGCTTGCTATCCCGCCGAACAATTTGCCGTTCCAGTCAAAGAGCGGCGCTGCATTCACCGATATCCATTTCCATTCGCCATTGAGAGAAACCAGCGCTTGTTCCACATTCATAACGGTACGTTGTTCGCGCAATACAGTTGCCAGGGGCAGGTTCTCCTGCGGATAAGGCTTACCTTGTTCATCAACCTGATTCCATTCGCTACTTTGATAGTATTTGCCTAAAACGTTTTTGCTCATATTCAGAATATGCTCGGCAGCCTTGTTGCAATAGGTAATTTCTCCTGCCAGGTCAATTGTCACTATTCCTTCCACCATTGTTTGAAGCATGGTTTCGAGTTTGCGCTCCGATTTTTGCAAAGCCTCTTCTGCTTGTTTTCGCTCGGTGATATCAACCGCTGTAACAAAACATGTTTTTAGATTTTCGGTTCTGATACCTGTCAGGTGTACATAAGTTTGCAGATTGCAATTTGCCGGTAACGCCACTTCACAGGTTTTTTTGGCTACGCTATTAAAAACTTTGTTTAAAAATATATTGAAAATTGGTTTTGTGTTGTCGGAAACGAAAAAGCCAAAGCGACTGTTTTGTAACAAACTACGTTCTTTGCCAAGCATTGCTGCCCCGCTAAGGTTTAACGTGACGATTTCGCCAACTTGTGTAAGCGTAAAATAAGCTGTTGGCGCAAAATCGTATAATTCGATATACTTTTCGTTTTCAATTTCAGTCAGCGATTTTGCCAGAGTAAGTTCTTCGTTCTGAATTTCCAACTCGATCTGGTGAATATCCAGTTCTTGAATAAGTTTCAGCGTATCGGCTTCTGCATGAGAAAAATCTGTTTTATATGGTTTCCGTTTTTGCCAGGTTTCCGCTTTTTGGCGAAGCGTAGCCAAATTGGTTTCATAATTGCTTAGAGTGTTGAAAGCCCCACCCGAAGGGTTTTCGGATTTGTTTACGATTGCCAGCTTTAAGGCTCTGTTTTCCGCTTGCAGTTTCTGTAACTCTGTTATGAGTTCTTCTTTTGATTTATCCTGTAAGTTCATAATACTTTGATAATAGGAATTGTAAAATAAAATGTGGAACCTTTTCCCTCTTCGCTTTCAACCCATATTTTGCCGCCAAGCATTTCGATGTATGCTTTGGAAATTGCCAGACCCAGACCTGCCCCTTGCAGCGCCTTACGGTCTTCAATATCGGCTTGGACAAACCGTTCAAATATGGCTTTCTGTCTAAAGACGGGAATGCCAATGCCGGTGTCCGTTACAAAAAACTGTAGAGACGCAATGCATTGCGTCTTATTCAGAGACGCAATGCATTGCGTCTCTACGATTTTATAACCAAATTCTATTGAACCGGAATTGGTATATTTAATGGCATTTTTTACAAGATTTGTAAGGATGGCATAGAGTTTTTCACGGTCTGTTTTGATAATTGCTTCATTGTCGGGCAAGAGGTTTTTAAAAGAAAAGCGGATTCCTTTTTGGTTTACTTCCGGTTTAAAAAAATTGTAAATGAATTCGCACTGCTTGTTAATATTGGTTTCAGTTACCGAAACTTCCATTTGCCCGGCTTCAATTTTTGAAATATCAACCAGGTCGTTGATGATTTTGAGCATCCGCGTTCCGCTTTTCTCAATAATCCTTATGTACTCTGTTTTCTCCTCACCGGTAAGGTCAGGTTCTTTGAGTAGTTCGGCAAAACCGAGAATACCGTTCATTGGCGTACGGATTTCGTGGGACATATTTGCAAGGAAAGCTGATTTAAGGCGGTCGCTTTCTTCAGCTTTTTCTTTGGCTTTGATTAATTCTTCCTCTGCATGCTTGCGGTCGGTGATGTCCTGCGCTGTTCCAAGAGTGTAAGGCGTTATACCATCAATTCCCGAAAAGTACTCACATTTCATGTAAACTATCCGCTTACTGCCATCAGGAAGAGTAACCTTAATTTCCATTGAATATCCCAGACCTTTTATCATGATATCATTTATTGCATCATCAAGCTGTTGGTGTTGGTCGTGATTAAAGAGGTTTCTGAATTCCGGGTATGTTGGAACCCCGTTTTCGGGATCTATGCCAAAAATCACAAACATTTCGGCAGACCAATCGGGATTGGCATTGCAGAGATTATGAATCCAACTTCCGATGCGACCAATACGCTGTGCCTCATTCAACTGGGCATTAATTGTCTTCAGGGAGGCTTCGCTTAACCGGAGTTTCTCCTCTGCCAATTTTCGTTCGGAATTGATCAAAGCCTGAGAAACAATTGAGGCGACTGTGCTTGCAAACGCCTCTTCATCGGCTTCCCACCTGCGGTTATTACCTTTATGCTCGAGGCACAAAACACCTTTTAGTTTACCTTTTATCAGAATTCCGGCGTCGAGCATTGATGTAATTCCATGAGGAATCAAATAATTATCTCTTAATTCGGCAGTGCGCGGATCGTTTTGAACATCAAAAGCATAAATGCGGCTATCTTGCCGAATTGCATTAAAATAATTTGGAAGATCCTTTGTTAAAAGAATTGCACCGCTGCTGTACTTCATGGTTCCGGCATTGAACCCGGAAATACATTCCAGCCTTGTTTCATCGTCGGAAAAAAGCCAGACGCTCGCCGCTTCCACCTCAACAGTCGCAGAAACTACCTCAGTAATCTTACGAAATCCTTCAAGAATATCGCTTAATAAAAGCGACTCATCAACTGCCAGCGCGGCTAAAGCTTCGCGTTGCCGACGGGCGCGCATTTCACTCTCTTTCAGTTTAACCTCTGCCTGCTTTCGGTCGGTAATATCTTTGGAAATGCAGGTGACAAAAAGCGTTTCGCCCTGATCGTTTTTAATCGCGTCGAGCAGGGTTAAATAATAACGGGTGTCGCCGGACTTAGTCACAACTTTTACTTCTATTTCACCTTTTTGACCCGTCTGAATCACCTTACGCACTGCGGCAAGACGATTTTCAGCGTCGTTATATGGAAAAATGAAATGAGGCGATTTTCCTTCGAAGTCTTGCGGCTTTAGTCCAAAAACCCTGGCAAACGCGTCGTTTACAAATTTGTAAGTTTCGTCGGGATTGAAACTGAAAATAGGATCGCTCGAAAACTGGATCAGGTGGCGATATTTTTCTTCACTTTCTTTAAGAGCCAATGCATTCTGCTTTCGCTCTGAAATATCCCGCGCAACCACCTGAACGCCTTGCCTGCCCATCAAATTTATGGGAATAGCAGTAACCTCGGCGTCAAAAGTTCTTCCTTTTAAAGTAAGTAATTTTTCTTCGATAAGCGGAACTCTGACATTTTCATTTCTTACCGTTTCAATTCGCTGTATTACAATTTGATGATAATCGGGATGAACCATATCAATTATTGGTTTACCGATAAGTTCATCCTTGTTAGCGGCGTCAAATAAATTTATAGCGGCACGATTTACGTATTGAATCAAGCCATCAGCATGAATAAGTATTGCGTTTGGCGACAGTTCAACAACCTTGCGGTATTTTTCCTCGCTTTCCATCAAAGCGATTTCGTCCTGTTTGCGTTTAGTGATATCCTGAAACATGCCAACAACCTTCACTGGATTTCCTAGTTTATCCTTTATCAGGTTTCCGATTGAGTGAAGGTATCTCGGCGAACTACCGTCGGTAGGAATGAAAAGCCCTTCTTCATTAAATGGAACATCATTTTGAATTAGATCCAACAAAGCCTTTTTTGATTTTTCAAAATCCTGAAGAGTGGTTTCAAAAAACGACATCTCCAATTCGTGGTTATCAGTTGCCGTAAGTCCAAAAAAACGGAAAGATTCATCAGACCCTAAGAATTTTCCTGTTGAAATATTAAATTCCCAGTCGGCGATCTGAGCAATTTTACTGGCTTGCCTGAAACGCGCTTCGCTGGCTTCCAAATCCATTTCCGCACGTTTTCGCTCAGTAATATCTCTTGTCACCGTTACTATTCCGGTTGGATTATAATTTTGATCCCTGAGAAATGAAAAAGAAAGGTCAACCCATATTGTTGAACCGTTTTTGTGGTACTCCTCAAGTTCAATGGTTGGGCAGTTTGCTGCTTGAACAGTTCCGGACATTTCGGCGGGTACAACCTTTTCAAACAAATCCATTGCCCGGATTAATGAATCGGGCGCAAGTACCTTATCAACTTTCAAAAGCAGAAATTCATCAGGGGTATAGCCGAGAATTTTTTCAACTGAAGCGCTTGCATAAGTAAAATTGAGGGCTAAGTCCATTACAGCTATTGTATCATTGGTATTTTCTGCAATGAGCCTGAATTTTTCTTCACTCCTGCGCAATTCGTCCTCCACAATTTTCCGTTCTGCATTTTGTGTTTTTAAAAGGAAATTAGTGTAAACTTTTTCAGAAAGTTCAATCGAGTAAGCCAGTAACATTTCAGATATTTTTTTAAACTGCTGCAAAGGCATAACGTGAGCTTCGTGAAGCGCCACGAGAAAATCTTCACGGTTTACTCCCAATTCATCGGCATATTTAACAACGCGTTGGTCATCCGATTCTTCATTCCGCACCTGTCCTATAAACCAGTTTGCCAAATGTTTGCCGCCAACGATAATGCTTGCGCCCGAAACCATTAAACCACAATTCATACAAGGTTTAACAATTATGTCAAGCGAGCATTGACTACCGGTAAGGGGCTCTGATTTGAAACAGTTTGCGCTTCCTTTTTCTGTTTTCCTTATGATGTCGTTACACAATCGGCAAAAGTTACTTGGTTGAGTAATTGGCGTACCATCGGGATGCGCGAGAATTGAAGCGACGCCGATAGCGTCAGAAAACAAATCCTGCATTAGCTGGATTTCCGGAAGATTAAAAATGTCGGCAAAGTGAATTTCATTTACCTGCTTGATCGCGATGGGCTGTTCTTCCTGGTTTTTCATAAATATTCGATATTTAATGCTGATTACTTGACGTCAATGTGTTCTTTCTCTTTTTTGGTTTTTCCTTTGCAAACAACCCGGCGGTATATTTATCGTACAATTCAAAAAGAAACTCGATGCGTTTGATTTCGCTGGCAAAAGGCTGCGGGCGGTAAGCCAAATCAACGGCTTTGTCGAGTTCGTGATGGGCTTTTACCAAATCGGGCGGCATGGTTAGCGGGCTATATAAATCGGCAAGGCTGCTTTTGGCAAATATAGCCCTCGTATCCAATACTTTTTGGGCAGCGCTTTCGATGGCTTGTTTTTGCTTGTCAGTTGGATTTTCAGGCCATGGGAAGTTGTTGTAAATGATAGTATTTGAATAGCGAAAACTGATTTCCAATCTTCCGCCTACATGTTTGACCCACGCTATATGCATTTCGGAGGATAAAACGCCAAAATGGAACAGTTTACCATTAGAAACAAACAAGCAGGTATCTCCAACAATGTTATCGGGAGAAAAGAAACCTATTGGAATATATTTTCGATTTTCACTTGACACTCTTGGAATTAGGATATAAGCTGTTTCCGGTTGCCGGTTTTCACCAAAAAGAGCCGGATAGGCGGAAAGTTTTTTTGTAGTTTCCCTCGCGCTCGATTCCCTTAACCTTCTTACGCCGGCAACTCTTTTTGATACTTCGATCAGGTTTCGTAAAACTGTAGGATTAATGTTTACAAGCCATAAACACCAGCGTTTTTCACCATTAAGAAATTCGTGCGCGCTTAACAGCGGCTTAATATATGGTTCCGCTTCGGGTTCGGTTTTAAGAAACGAGACTTTCTCTAAGTCAGAAAGAATAAGGAAACCTCCATCGTTAGGCATACTTCCAAACGAAATTTCGGGAACATTGCAAATTGGCTGGTTTCTTTTTAAGATGATTAAATCTTTCCCTTCAATCAGATAAGGATTCACATTTTTTACAATCAGCTCATGTGGTTCACTTTTGCTATCGTCATATTCGTAAATGAGCTTTTCGGGAATATCGAAGTTTGAAAAGCCGATGATAACCACATGAACCGCCGCATTCGCCTTGCCTTCGTTGCCCCATTTGAATGTGCGGTGGGCAAAATGGATTTTGATTTTGTAGCGGTTAAACAGTTCGTTCCACAAAATGCCAACCTGCTCGCCTTGCGAAATTGAATTAGTTGAAACAAAGGCAACTTCGATATTATTTTGTTGAAGATATTGAGCCGCCTTGATATACCATGCGGAAACATAGTCGAGAACTCCGGCGCCTTTAACTCCCCGGAAAATAAACTCCATGTCGCTCTTTTGTGAAGCGTTTTGCAGTTGTTTGCCAACAAACGGCGGATTGCCAAAAATATAATCGAATCTGATTCCGTTTTTGGCGGGTTCTTTCGCAAAATACTCAACTTTACTGGCTTTCTCAGTAATTACATTGGCAGTTTTGAAGTGAAAATCCGGTTCGCTGGCAACGATTCCGGTTTCGATGTAATTCAAGTTTTCGGCATAAATTGTAACGGTTTTTTCCGGATTTAATAAACTGTCCCAATCGGTGCGCAGGGCGTTTCCATGGATAATTACTGCCGATTTTTTCAACGGAATTCGAGGCGCGTAATCACCAAATTCGTTAAAGAAAATCATATTCATCTGGTGGTCCATTAACCAGAGCGCCACCTGCGCAATCTGTGCCGGAAACTCTTCACATTCTATACCGTAAAACTTGTCAACATTACATTCCATGAGTGTTTCGATGTCGAAAACCCTCTGACCTTTTTGCTGTACTTTGAGGATTTCAAGTTCAAGCAAACGCAACTCGCGATAAGTGATTACAAGGAAATTTCCGCAGCCGCATGCGGGGTCAAGAAAACGGAGAGAAGCAATTTTCTGGTGAAAAGCCTTGAGTTTGCCGGCGTTGCCTTTAATAGCCCCGAACTCCTTCCACAGCTTATCGAGAAACAAAGGCTTTATAAGTTTCAGTATATTTATTTCGCTGGTGTAATGGGCGCCGAGGTTCCTGCGTTTGACAACATCCATAACACTCTGGAACATTGAACCAAAGATGGCTGGCGAAATCTGACTCCAATCGAGTGAGCAACACTCCAGAAGCGACTGGCGCATCCTGCTGTTGAACGAGGCAAACGAAAGCTGCTCCACAAACAATTGCCCGTCAATATATGGAAAGGCGGCAAGGCTTTCGTCCAAAGTATTCTGACGTTTATCATTTGGCGTGTTTAAAACCTGAAAAAGTTGCGCGAGGTGCATCCCAAGGTCTGACCCGTCTTCATTTGTTTTGTTTACTATGTATTCCTGAAACAACCGCGGCTCAAAGATGGAGGTATCTTCGGCGAAAAGGCAAAAAAGAATTCGGACGAGATATTTTTCAAGTTCGTGTCCGCTGTAACCGGCGTCTTTTAAGGCGTCGTGCAGTTTTCCCATAAGGTATGCCGCCTTAATGTTTACGGGATCCTGCTCTTTATAAACCTGTTTTTTGTATCCGGCAATAAACCCGAACAGGTGAACATGTTTAACAAAATCATTCAACAGGAAATCGGATTGTGTGTCTTCTTCAAGGTCGTAAAGACGAATGTTTTCGAAATCGGAAACAAGAAT